>JADZAN010000047.1 GCA_020852815.1 Gemmatimonadaceae bacterium
ACCTTGGCACTGTTGTTCTCCGTGGTCCTCCGTGCCTCCGTGCGTCCTCCGTGTTCAAGGGTTTGAGTAGTTGAACTTCGTTGA
Source organism: Gemmatimonadaceae bacterium (assembly GCA_020852815.1). Lineage (NCBI taxonomy): Bacteria > Pseudomonadati > Gemmatimonadota > Gemmatimonadia > Gemmatimonadales > Gemmatimonadaceae > Gemmatimonadaceae bacterium. The sequence continues at coordinate 85 of JADZAN010000047.1, forward strand.
CCGCTCGCCGTACCAGCGCTTTCGCGCGCTTGTCTTTCCGCCCAGCTACAAGACCATTCCACGATGATTCGCAGCAATCCTGGCAGTCGTTGCGATGCTGGTGTTTCCAAGTGCTTTCAACACGGAGGACACACGGAGGAACGGAGGTACACGGGGAAGACCTTGGCACTGCTGTTCTCCGTGGTCCTCCGTGCCTCCGTGTGTCCTCCGTGTTCAAAGGTTTGAGTAGTTGAACTTCATTGACCATACGCCCTCTCGACCACGTCCCAGTCTCCCCATGCGACCAGCCCATACCCTCCTCCTCATCACTCTCGCCAGCGCCGCGCCCCTCGGCGCCCAGGCTCCCGAGGTCGCGAAGATCGTCGTCGCCCCGACGAAACCCACCATGGTCGCCGGCGACACGTTGCGGCTGAGCGCCCAGGCGCTGGATGCGAGTGGCCAGCCGGTCCCCGGCGTGCGCATACGATTCCAGGCGCAAGGCGGGCGCTTCGAGGGGACGGTAGATACGCTGGGACTCGTCGAGTCGGGCGCGACGGGGACGCTCCCCGTCGTGGCGGTGGCGATCATTCCCGGTGCGCGTCCCAAGGTCGAACGCTTCGAGGTGCGCATGGTCGCCGGCCCCGCGGCTTCGATCACGCCGTCGCACGGCGCGCTCAAGCTTGCCCTGGGACAACGGCTGCGGCTCGGCGCGCAGGTCTTCTCCAAGACCAACGACCTCCGCGCGCAGGACCAGGTCGCGTGGAGCTCGTCCGCGCCTAACGTGGCCCGCGTCGACCAGGATGGGATGGTCACCGGCGCCGCCGCGGGAAAGGCGACGCTCACGGGAAAGGCCGGCGCCGCCACGGTCAAGGTCCCCGTCGAGGTCGTCGGCGCACAGGTCGCGTCGCTCGAACTCCTCCCCGCGCGCGTCGATGCGCGGCAGGGAGACGTGCAGCGCTTCCGCGCCACCGCCAGGGACGCGCGGGGCAACACCGTTGCCGGGCTCTCGACCTCATGGTCGTTCTCGCCGGGCGAAGGCTCCATCGAACAGGACGGGACCTTCACGGCCTACACACCGGGTGAGTACGTCATCACCGCCGTGCAGGGGGCGCGCACCGCACAGGCGGTCGTGCGCGTCGGCGCGCGCGAGGTCCGCCGAGCGCTCACCGTCGTTGGGCGACTCCCGCGCATGCGCTTCACCACCGAGGAAGTCTGGCTCCATCCCAACGGAAAGGTCGCCTACCTCGGCTCCGGCGGCGGCGGAGACGTCATGGTGGCCATTGACATCTCCGACCCGTCCAAGCCCGTCATCACCGACTCCATCGTCAGCAACACGCGCCGAGTCAACGACGTGATGACGACCCCCGACGGGAAGTTCCTCGTCTTCACGCGCGAAGGGGCCAGCGACCGCAAGAACGGGATCGTGATCTGCTCGCTCGAAGACCCGCTGCACCCCAAGGTCATCTCCGAGTTCACCGAGGGTGTGACCGCCGGCGTTCACTCCGCCTTCATCTTCCAGCAGGAGAAGTACGGGACGCACATCTACCTCACCAACGACGGCACCGGCGCGCTGCACGTCATCGACATCAACGACCCCTACAAGCCGAAAGAAGTGGCGCAGTGGCGCACCCCGCGCTCGTTCGGCGATGCCGGGCGCACGCTGCACGACATCGACGTGCAGGGCGGGCTCCTCTACGCCTCGTACTGGAACGACGGGCTGGTGATCCTCGACGTTGGCAACGGAATGAAGGGGGGCACGCCCAGCAATCCGCAGTTGGTGTCGCAGTACAAGTACGACCTCAACTTCCTCTACCGCGACGTGGAGGCGAGCGGAGGCCCCGGCTTCATCCGCGGGACGCACACCGCGTGGCGCCACAAGAACTATGTCTTCATTGCCGACGAGGTCTTCCCCAGTGAAGGGGTGAAGGGGGCCAAGGATGCCTCGGCCGGGCGTGCGTATGGGAGACTGCAGGTCATCGACGTGAGCGACATGGCCAAGCCGCGCTCGGTCGCCTACTACGAGCCGGAGTTCGGCGGCGTGCACAACGTCTGGGTCGCCGGCGACACGCTCTACATGGGCGCCTACAACGGCGGCTTCCGCGCCTTCGATATCTCGGGCGAGCTGCGCGGTGACCTGCGCGCCCAGGGGCGCGAGATCGGCCACCTCAACACCGCCGACATGGATGGGCGCGTGAAGAACACGGCCATGACCTGGGGCGTCGTCGTGAAGAACGGCCTCGCCTACGTCAACGACATGTACAATGGGCTTTGGATCGTGCGCATCGAGCCGAAGGCGCAGGTTGTGCCGTAGTACGAGAGGACGCCTTCTGCTACGTGAGAAAGGAGAACGCCCGGTCGGGAGGGAGCTTCCGGCCGGGCGTTTGCGATTGCTGGAGAAGACGAGATGCCTGCCCCAGCGAAGGCTGGGGACGAGAAGCAGCCCCGGCGAAAGCTGGGGACGAGAAGCCTGCCCCCAGCGAAAGCTGGGGACCCGCCGGACTATCTCCGCTTCGTCGTGATCAGCACTGCCCCCTTGGGATAGCCGGTGCCGAAGCGCGTCGTGGCGTCGGGGGGGCTCAGGAAGCGAATCTCCTTGATCGAGAGCGCGGCGATGTTCGTCGCCTGGTCTATCGTCCCGACCAGGATGTCATCCACACGCAGCATGATCGCCACCGGGCCGCCGGCAGACGCTTCGAGCGTCACCGCGCCGCGCCCGCGTAGCATCGCCGGCCGCAGGCGCTGGATGGCATCGAGCGCATTGGTCGCCCCCGACGCCTCGATCTCATCGCTGAGGATCACGTTGGCGCTCCCGCGCGCGGGGGAGCCGGCCGTTGTCTTCGGGCCGCCGCCTGACACCGACCCGGCCGCGCTTCCGCCACCGCCACCACACGCTACGCCCAACAGTGCCGCGCCGAGCAGGAGGGTGCCGCGTCGCATCGTCATATCCTCGTTCGTTGGAGTCGGCCGGCGGCGTGGCGCTGCGCGCACACTCCGGTGACGGCTGCAAGTCGGCTGGAAGCCATCCCACACCTGCTATGGCCTCTACGCTCTCACCCCAGTGCGCTCAACGCAAGGCTCCGCCCCTCGGCGACAAACGACTCACCGTCGAGTCCGGCCGGCGCGGGGACCCCAAGCGCCGCCAGCGCACTGGGCATCACATCCACCGTGCGGCGCGGCGGCTGCGCCACCGGGTGGTTCGTGAGCAGCGGGACCAGCATGTGGTCGCGGTGCAGCGCGCCGTGCGACGATCGATGCGGGATGGGCTCGTAGCGGTCGCGGAAGTCCCACCCCGGCGCCGCCGACACCAGCAGGTCGCCGGCGCGCGCCGCCGTGGCCAGGTGGGCAATCTGTACGACGCTGTCGGGGTGGTCGCCGTCGATCGTCGCGTCGAACGCCTCGCGCGCCGTGGCGCCGTCCAGCGGCGCGATGCCTAACGGGTTCCCCTCCAGCGGGTGATACCCGTAGCGCTCCCCCTCCTCCCCCGGCTCCATCGACACCATCGCCCGCCCCCCGGTGCGCGAGCGCACCTCCGCCAGCCCCGGCGCGTGCGGGAGAATGAGCAGGTCCACCGACTCGCGCGCCAGCAGCGCCTCCGCCACCCCCCGCCAACGCCCCTCCAGCGCCGGCCAGTACGGGCGCTCGCTGCGCGAGAGTTCCAGGTACACGTGCGCCATCGCGTTCCCGCTCACCATCACCGCCACCTCGTGTCCAGTCCCCAGCGTCCACGGGTGCGCCAGCGTGCGGAACCCCCACCGCTCCGCAAACAGCACGGCGAGGTCGTCGTGCCGGTGCACGGGCGAGTGTCCGTGATCGCTCACGATCCACAGGTGCAACGACTCCCAGCGCCCGGCGCGCTCGGCATCGTGGCGCAGCGCCGCCACCACGGCGTCCAGGTTCCCCATGGCGCGGCGCACCACCGCGGTGTCGTGCCCTCCTGCATGCGACGCCTTGTCGATTCCCGTGAAGGCCGCGAAGACAAAGTCCGGCTCGTCGCGGCGCACGCGCCGCACCACTTCGGCGCCAATGTCGCGGTCGATCGCCAGCCAGCCTCGCACGTCGCCCAGAAAGTGCGTGCGGGCTGCGCGCGCCACGAAACGCGCGCCGCGCCCCAGCCGGTGCACGTTCGGCAACCCGCGCCCAATCACCGTCAGCGCCCCCAGCGACGAGTCGGCGTACTCGAACAGGGTGGGGGCGCCGGGGTCGAGGTCGCGGTCCACGTGGCGCATCCCCAACCCCACGTAGCTCCGCGCATGCGCCATCCACGGCGCAATGCGGCGGGTCCGATCGTACCACCGCAGCCCGGGAAGGCCCACCCCGCCGGGAAAGCGTCCCATGAGGAAGGGCGTGTACGCCACGCCGGTCACCGACGGCCAGGCGGTCGTCACCGTGTGCATTCCGCCGTCGCTCCGCAGGGCACTGAGATGCGGCAGCGTGCCGTCGTCCATTAACGCGCGCAGCGTATCGGGACGGGCACCATCGGCGACGAGAATGATGACGGGCACAGCGAGTGACGAGCGCGAAGGCTGTGGAGAGGGGGAGGGGGGGAGGGAGACCGACGGTTGTTGCGAACGATACGTATCGCCGCTCGGGCAACGCCTGCCATCAGGGCTTGCGATCAACTTCCACGATCAGGGCGTACGATCAACGCCTGGGTGCGGGAGAACGATTCCGCCCCATCGTGTGATACGCTAAGCTCCTGCGCGTGTTGCGCGCATGGCGCGCCCAACTGCTCACGATCTTAACCGCGAGATGGCCCAGCGTAAGCAACAGCGGCGCCGCGGCGCCCAATCCATCGATCCCGAGCGACTGGCCGACGCCGGCAAGGAAGCGCTGGAGGGATTGAAGGAGCGCACCGAGATTGGCCACCGGGCCGCGGGGCGGCGCCCGCCGTCGGAGTCGTCCCCCGCCCGCACCAGCGGCGCGCACCGCGTCATTGACGACACCATCCGCGACCCGCTCCCGCTCACCGAGGACGCCAAGCTCCTCCAGCCCGTGGTCTCGGGCGAGTCGTTCACGCGCTCCGACCCGTGGCGCGTGATGCGCATCCAGAGCGAGTTCGTCGAGGGCTTCGACACGCTGGCCAAGGTGACGAAGGGGGTCACCATCTTCGGCTCGGCGCGCACCGGCCCCGACGATCCGCAATACCAGGCGGCGCTGGAAACGGCGCGCCTCCTCGCCGAGGCGGGCTTCGCCATCCTCACCGGCGCCGGCCCGGGGATCATGGAGGCGGCCAACAAGGGAGCCAAGCTCTCGGGCGCCCCCTCCATCGGCTGCAACATCGAGCTCCCGTTCGAGCAGGGAGCCAACCCGTACGTCGATACGCTCATCAACTTCCGCTACTTCTTCGTGCGGAAGACGATGTTCATCAAGTACTCGAACGCCTTCGTCATCTTCCCCGGCGGCTTCGGGACGCTGGATGAGCTGTTCGAGGCACTCACCCTGATCCAGACGGGGAAGATCTACCAGTTCCCCGTGATCCTGTTCGGGACACACTACTGGGCCGGGCTCATTCGCTGGCTCAACTCGCGAGTCCTGGTGGAGAAGAAGATCTCGCCCGGCGACATGGACCTGCTACTCGTCACCGACGACCCCGAGGAAGCGGCGCAGGCAGTGATTGCCGCATATGGGGCGCAACTCAGCGCGGCGCGCGCGCGATTGGAGGAACCTTGATCAAGACGCAGAAGACGAGAAGACGAGAAGACAAGAGCGTAGCGAGCGCCCCAGCGAAAGCCGGGGCCCATGCAGCCGAGGGGCGCAGCCTCGGGCACAAGGCGTCGCGCATCGGGGCGACGGTGAAGCGCGCCTCTGCGTCGGGGCCCAAGTCTTCGCAGAAGAAGGCGGCCGAGGCGCGGGAGAAGTCGGGGAAGGCGCACACGGCGGGGGCGGCGTCGCGCTTCCTGCGCGGCGGGCGCATCGATCCGCGCAGGATCAACGGGAAGGAGAAGGTCGTCGACCTCATCGACGGGACGTACCTCGCCTACAACGGCGGGCGGCTCCGCGAGGCGTGCCAGCTCTTCACCGAGAAGATGATCGACCCCTCCGTCACCATCGGCCTCACCATGACCGGTGCGCTCACGCCGGCCGGGCTGGGGATGGCGGCGGTGATCCCGCTCATCGAGGCGGGTTTCGTCGACTGGATCATCTCCACCGGTGCGAATCTCTACCACGACACGCACTTCGGGCTCGGGCTCGCCATGCATCGCGGCAACCCGCAGACCTCGGACGTGATGCTGCGCGAGGAAGGGGTCGTGCGCATCTACGACATCTTCTTCGACTACGACGTCCTCCTCTCCACCGACGCCTTCTTCCGCGCTGTGGTGCAGGGGCCGGAGTTCCAGCGCGCCATGTCGAGCGCCGAGTTCCATTGGCTGTGCGGAAAGTACGTGCGCGAGCGCGAGCGCAAGCTCGGAATCGGGCAGAAGTCGCTGCTGAGCGCCGCCTACAAGTGCGGCGTCCCGATCTACACCTCGTCACCCGGTGATTCGTCGATCGGGATGAACATCGCGGCGCTCTCGCTCGACGGGAACAAGTGCACCATCGACCCCAACCTCGACGTGAACGAGACGGCGTCGATCGTCCTCAACGCCAAGCGTACCGGGGGAAAGAGCGCGGTCTGCATCCTGGGTGGCGGTTCGCCCAAGAACTTCGCGTTGCAGACGGAGCCGCAGATCCAGGAAGTGTTGGGCATCGACGAGAAGGGGCACGACTACTTCCTGCAAATCACCGACGCGCGCCCCGACACCGGGGGGCTGTCAGGTGCAACGCCGGCCGAGGCGGTGAGCTGGGGAAAGATCGACCCCGATCGCCTCCCCGACGCCGTGGTCTGCTACCTCGACTCGACGGTCGCGCTCCCGCTCCTCACGTCGTACGCGTTGGCAAAGAAGGCCAAACGCCCGCTGCGCCGCCTGTATGACCAGCGCGAGGCGATGATGGCGCGCCTGCGCAGCGAGTACGAGAAGACCAGGTAGCCGCACCGCCCAACGTGCGACGGGGGAGCCGATGGGCTCCCCCGTGGTCGTCTGCGCCCCGCTCGGCGGCCCTAACGAGAAAAGGTGTAGCGATCGCCCACGACCGACGCCTTCCCGCGCAACAGCGACACCAGGCTGGTCGTGTACGTCCCGGCAAAGAGCGTGTCCGACGCCTGCTGCACCAGGGCCAGCGCCGTCCCGCTGCGGTGGAAGGCGCCGCGAATGGTCACCGTTCCGTTGGCCGGCTGCGTCCCGTTTGCCGAGCTGCGTAGCGCGAGCGAGAAGATGAAGGTCGAGTCGGGGCCGAGTGTCAGCGCCCCCTTCCGCACCTCGACTGTCCGCCCCTCGGAAATGAAGCTCGCGGGGATGTTGATGTCGTCGGTGGTCGCCAGCGCATAGACCTCCCCGGTACCGGTCACCGGCTCGGGTGACGTGGCGTCGAGGCTCCCGCCGCAGGCAGCGGCAAAGGCGGCGGCGAAAGCAGCCAGGGCGACGGATGGGACGAACAGGGCGCGATGGAAGGACGGCATCGAAGTGGAGTTCCGGTCTCGGGGTACAAAGAACAAGCAAGTGGCCCGGCTTTCTTGCGGCAACCCCGGGGCTGCCGCCGCCAGATCGTTAGGCGCCAGCGTCGCGGTCAGCGTCGCCGCCGCCAGCGCCACTCTCGGCGCGCGCGGCCGGTGCGTCCGCCACGTCGGCTGTGGCCGCCAGGTGCGACGACTCGTGCAGGATGGCGCGCACCAGCGAGGCGCGCGAGTACTCTCCAAACGATACATAGTCGGTCGATTCGCGCGCGCCCAGCACCTCGCGCTCGATGCGCGACGGCGGCGCCCCCTCGCGCGCCATCGAGGTCACCCGCGCAATGATCTCCTCGGTCCAGTCCGCCTTGGCACGCAGCGCTGCGAGTGCATCGGGAAGGAGCCCGCGGTGCGCATCGAAGACGCGCGCCGGCTGCAACGCCAGCACGCGCCGCAGCGACGCCACGAGCGCGCGCGGCGACTCGTCGTGATGCGCCACGCGCACCTTCACGCCAATGAACAAGTCGCCCGCGAAGAGCGACCCGGTCGTCCTATCCCACACGACATGATGATCCGCCGAGTGCCCGGGCGTCGCAATCAGCTCCAACCCGTCGACGTCGAGCGGGGTAATGAGAGCGGAGAAGGGAAGAGGCTGCCCCCAGGTCCACCGCCGGTACACCGGTATCCGCTCGGCGGCACGTGAGCGGGCCAGCGTATCGGCGTGGGCCGCGACCGGAATACCGCGGCGCACCACTCGGTCGAGGTTTCCGGCGTGGTCCTCGTGCCAGTGCGTGACCATCACCCCCTGCAACCGCTCGCTGGACAACAGGCGCTCGACGTCGTCCCCTATTCCGGGGAAGCCGGTGTCGATCATCACGCCGCGCACCAGGAAGGCACTCACCGCGACCCCCACCGTGCGTGAGCGACGAGTCGACATCTCGAGTCGCACGACATCGTCGTGGCGGTGTATGCGGATCATGCGCGAAGTGTAGCGGGTGCGTTGCGGAGGTGCGTGCGGCGGTGCGTTGCGGCGGTGCGCGAGTCGATGCGTGCGTCCCCATCTCCACCCCGCCCCCCGCGCCCCGTCGCCCGAGAATTGAAATCGGTACACGACGCGCTTAGGTTTCATCCAGCGACGCGCCCGGCCACCCTCAGACGGCCGGGCGCACCCTTTTATTGCCGGTAGGGTCCCATGCTCGAAGCCCTCAAGCACAAACTCGGCGCCGAAGTCGAGAAGCTCCAGCACGAGCTCAACGTCACGCTCCCCAACGAGATTCGCAAAGCGGTCGAGCTGGGGGACCTGCGCGAGAACTCCGAGTACAAGGCGGCGCTCGAGCGCCAGCAGTTCGTGCAGGCGCGCCTGGGACAGCTGCGCCAGCGCCTGAGCAAGCTCGCGCAGGTCGACATGTCGATGATCCCGGCCGATCGCGTCGGCCTGGGCTCCAGGGTCAAGGTCGTGTGCCAGGACACGCAGGTCACCGAGTCGTACACCCTCGTCTTCGGCGACGCCGATCACTTCGACGACGGGCACGTGACCATGTCGTCGCCCATCGGGCGTGCGCTCATCAACAAGGCGGTGGGCGAGGTTGCCTTCCTCAAGCTCCCGGCGCGCACGCGCAAGCTCAAGATCATCGAGTTGATCACGATCCATCAGGCCGAGGAGCTGTAGGGTCGAGGCGACACGCCGCCACTCTCGCGGGGTGTCGTCTCGCACCACCTTCGTGGCGCAATTCACCGCATGGCACCCGCGACCATTACGCGGGTAGAAGGCGACAGGACCCTCTCGTCAGGAAGACCATGCACGCCCTCGTTCGCATTTCCCTTCTGGCAGGTACGGCGCTCGTGACGGTGGGAGGCGCCGCGTCGGCGCAGACCATCGATGGGATCATCGTCGTTGGTGCCGACAAGCGCCCCGTGGCCACCACCAAGGTCGCCCTCCTCGACCGGCGCCAGAACGTCCTCGACACCATCACCACCGACGTCTTCGGCGGCTTCACCTTCACCGCGAAGAAGCCGGGGAAGTACATGCTCCTCGTCAGGCGCAAGGGATACTATCCCGTGCTCACCGACGACTTCGACCTCCTCAAGGACGAGACGCGGCGCGACACCATCTACATCACCGGCAAGGCCGCCGAAACGAGCGTGCGCGACGCGATCGCGCACGACGTGCGGCGCGTCTTCAACTCCGTCTCCGGGGCCGGGATGCAGCGCTTCCTTGGACCCGACGACATCGAGGAGATGCGCTCCCGCGCCTTCTCCCTCGGCGATCTCATTCGCGACGGGCGCCTGGCGGGGCTCCAGTGGTACAACCCACCCAGTGGATGCCTCCGCTTTTCCGGCTCCTCGGGGTGCGCGCAGATCTTCCTCGACGGGCTCCCGGTCTTCGTTCGCGTCGACGCCATCTCGGCCAGCGACATCGAGGCCATAGTCGCGTTGCGCGACATGGAGCTCGGTGTGGCCGCCACCACACGCGGCAACATGGACAACTCGCGCTACGGCGCGGTCCTGGTCTACACCCGCCGCTTCACGGTGCGCTGATGGCCGACGCACCGCTCGCGCTCCGTGCGCGGTCCGTGCGGACACCGCCAGCATACCGCTGGTCCCTGCACCACCACGCGCGCCGGAGCTGCAACCTCCGGCGCGCGTTTTCCGTAGGGGGGCGCAACCCGTCCCGACCGGAGTCCCGCCATGTCCTCCCAGCGCGCTTTCGCCGCCCTCCCGCTCGCCACGCTCCTCGCCGTCGCCGCCTGTTGGTCGGGGCGCAAGGATCACGAGGCAGCAAGCCGGGACGCGGAGTCGTCGGTTGGTCTCGCCGTCTCGAGCGACTCCGGCATCAGCGTCGATGCCACGCTGGGCACGGACAAAACGGTGCGTGCCGCCGGGCCGAGCTTCACCGAGGCCAGTGACGGCTCCGTGTCGATGACGTCCACCGACGGCGCCGTCGTCATGTCGCTGCGCCACGATTCCGTGGTGGTCGCCTTCTCCGATTCGGTGCGCAACAGCGTGAAGGCCGAGATCGACAAGTCGATGAAGGAGGATGCGCGCGACAAGGACGAGGGCGCGGTGGCCGACCTGATCAAGGGTGTGGTGCAGAAGTCGGTCACCGTCGGGCTGGGCGAGATCCTCAACAAGGCGCGCGGCTTCCAGGTCTCGTCGCTCAGCGACGTGCGGTACAAGGACGGCGCCATCGAGTTCGACTACGTGAAGGAGCCCACCTGGACCTTCACCGACATGAAGCTCGACAAGCGCCCCATCCTCGAGTCGTTCCACCCCGCCGATGCCGCGCGCTTTGTGGGGGCCGTGCGCGCGCACCTGCGCAGGTCGTGACGGCGCGCGCGCCGGACTCGCCGTCAGCTGCCAATCGAGAAGATCCGCGCGACCTCGCGCTCGTAGCGTACCAGCTCCGCCGTCACCTGCGCCGCGTCCCATCCGAGACGCGGCGCAAGTCGCGTTGCCAGCCGGCCGGCGGCGGCCACGCCATGGTCGCGCAGCTCGAACGCGAGGTGCGTGCGCCGCAGCAGCACGTCGCCTAACGTCATTGCCATCTCGTGCGAGAAGGCATAGGCGGCTTCGGCGAGCGTGTACGGGTGCGCGTCGTCCATCCGCTCGCGCAACCAGGGATCCTCGCGCGTGAGCTGCCAGACGTGGCGCCAGTCGCACCCGTACGCCGCCGCCAGCCGCATGGCGATCGCCTCGTCGCCCACGCCGACCCTCGCATCCGCTTCGGTCGCCGAGAGCGATTGCATCGCCCCGCCCGGGAGCACCACCTCGCGGTTGGGGCGCCCGGGGCGGTCCTCGAGCCCTAACTGTTGGCAGGCGCGGTCGACCACGTCCTCGGCCATGGCGCGGTACGTCGTGAGCTTGCCGCCGGTGACCCACAGCACCCCTTCCGCCCCCTCCGCAATCGTGTGCTCGCGCGACGCGCTCCCCGCCTCGTGGTCGGCAAGCGATGCGGCCAGCGGGCGAATCCCGGCCCACGCCGAGATGACGTCGACGTCCCGCAGCATGGCGGCGGGAAAGTTCGCGTTGCACGCGTCGAGCAGGTAGCGCACCTCCTCGCGCGTGGCGCGGATCTCGTCGGGGCCTGCCTTCGCCGGCGTCTCCGTCGTCCCGACAATCGCCTGCTCCCCCGCCGGGAGGACGAACATCACGCGACCGTCGCTCGGCGCCACGAGGGTGATTGCCGACTCGTTCCCGATGCGCTCGCGCGCCACGGCGATGTGCGTGCCGGCCGAACCGAGAATTGCACGCGACGGTGCGTCGTCGGCATCGGACGGCGTCGTGGCCGCACGCCCCGTTGGCCCTGGCAACTCCAGCCGCTGCAACGCATCGGTCCACGGCCCCGCCGCGCTCACGATGCATCGTGCCCGCACCGTCACGTCGCCCCCGCCCACGAGGTCGCGTACGATGGCGCCGGTCACGCGTCCGGTGCCGTGCAGGAGTGCGGTGACGGCGGTGTAGTTGACCACCGCGGCGCCGGCCGCCACCGCGCCCAGCGCGTTGGCCAGCGTTAGGCGCGAGTCGTCGGTCGACGCGTCCCAATAGGTGGCGCCGCCCACGAGCCCCACCGTGGTGAGCGCCGGTTCCCGCGCCATCACCGCCTCGCGCGTGAGGCGACGATGATTGCCGACGTTGCGAAAAAGCGCCAGCGCGTCGTACAGCGTGAGCCCCGCCAGGAGCTTCCACTGCGCCACCCGCGCCCCCTCGTACACCGGCCAGGTGAACGACAGCGGCCGCACCAGGTGCGGCGCCAGCCGCAACAGGCGCCGCCGCTCACGGCTCGACTCGAAGACGAGGTGCAGGTGCCCGTGCTCCAGGTAGCGCACCCCGCCGTGCACCAGGCGCGACGAACGGCTCGACGTCCCGCTGGCAAAGTCGCCCTTCTCCACCAATGCCACGCGGAGCCCGCGCAGCGCCGCGTCGCGCGCCACCCCGCACCCCACGATCCCGCCGCCAATGACCAACAGGTCGAATGCTTGCGCACTGGTGTGGGCATTGGACCGCGCGCTCGACGCCGCGAGGGCGCCGAGCGCGCGCGACCGCCAGGCGAACGGCAACGCGGCCGCCATGGCGTCGGTCATTGCCTAACGCTTTGCCGGCTGCCCGGGCCTCGGCGTCGTGCGGGCGATGAACTGGCGAATGTCCTCGTTCGACGTCGCCAGGTCTTCCCGCCGCAGGTACATCATGTGTCCCGACCGATATCCCTTCCACATCATCCGGTCCTGCACGCGCCCCGCCGGATCGAGGTTCCACATCGAGTACTTCGCGTTGAAGTAGTCGGTGCCGCCGTCGTAGTAGCCCGACTGCACCATCAGGTTGAGGTATGGATTCTCCGACAGCGCCTGCCGCAGCTGTTCCCCCGTCTGCTCGCCGCTGCGGTTCCACGGGTTCACCGGGCCAAAGAGCCAGTACTGCAGGTCGGTCTTGAACTTGAGTTCCTCGCGCAGGTAGTGGTTGATGGCCGGGGCGAAGGCGTGGTTCCAGGCGGTGAGCGCGGGGTCGAAGTCGGGAGCGCTCCCCGCATCGGTGCGGTCCAGCCCCTGATAGCGCGAGTCGAGGCGCCCAACTGTCACGCCGCGCCCGCGCAGCAACTCCTTCCAGAAGAACTGCGTCGGGACGTTCATCGCGTACTCGCCCACGACCTTCTCCGACAGTCCGCTATAGCGGGCGAACTGCTTGACCAGCTCCGCGCGCTGCGCCGCCGGGAGCGATCCGCCACGTGCAATGCCCGGGAGGAGCTTGTCGATCGTGAACGTCTCGACTTCGGGGAGGAGCTGCTCCAGGTCGCGCGACTGCAGGTCGTTAGGCAGCGCCTTGTGGTACCACGCCGTGGCGGCGAAGTACGGCAGCCGCAACGCCGCCGACGCCGGCCCATCGCGCTCCACACCCAGCCCGGTGGGCGAGACCAGGATCACCCCGTTGAAGAACATCCAGTGCGACGATTGCAGCCGCGCCACGAGGCCGGCCACGCGCGTCGTCCCGTAGCTCTCGCCGATGAGGTACTTGGGCGACGTCCACCGCCCCTTGCGCGTGACGAAGGCATCGACCCAGCGCGCCAGGTAACTGATGTCCTCGTTCACCCCGAAGAACTGCTCGCGCCTGGCATCGCCGATGATGCGCGAGAAGCCCGTGTTCACCGGGTCGATGTAGACGATGTCGGCGACGTCGAGGATCGAGTTGGGATTGTCCTGCACGCCGTACGGCTGCAACGGATACCCCTCGTCGTCGATGCGCAGCTGCTTGGGCCCGGTGTAGGCGATGTGCATCCACACCGACGCCGACCCCGGCCCGCCGTTGAACGAGATCACCAGTGGGCGCGCGTCGCGGTTCGCGACGTCGGTGCGCTCGTAGTACGTGTAGAACATGGAGGCGATCACCGCCCCCTTGTCGTCCCACACCGGCTGCGTCCCGACCGTCACGCGGTACGGAACGGCCTTCCCCTTGATGCTGACCGTATCGGCCGAACGAAAGGACGTGTCCGCATAGATGCGCACCCCGGCCGGATCGGCGGGGGGGCGCGGCGTCGCGGCCGCCCCCTGCGCCCCCGCCTGCGCGGCTGGCGCCCCCTGGCGCTCGGGCGTCCCGCCCTGCGGGGGACGCTGCTGCGCAGGGAGAAGGGGCGCAGCCCCCATCAACGACAGAATGAAGACTGCAGGTACCGCACGCCGAACCCGAGTTGATTGCATCGCACGCCAAGGTGTTGGAGAAACCGTCGCATCGACCGGAACGCCACTCGCCCCGGTATGCCTCTCAACGCAGAGCCGCCCCCCCTTCGCTGACCGAACACTCCCGCCTCCGCGCCGCAGCCCAACGTACTGCGCGAATCCCCCCTGCGCGCGATATTGCCAGAGGTCGGACCGCGCCTCGCCGGCACTCCCGTCCCCCGTCTCCCGTCTCCCGTCCGCAGTATGCCCCCTCCCATCGGCCGCCGTGTCGCCATCGTCGCCGGCGTGCGCACCCCCTTTGCCCGATCGGGGACGGTCCTCAAGTCGCTCTCGGCCATCGACCTGGGCCGCCTCTCGGTGGCCGAGTTGATTCAGCGGACCAATCTCTCCGGCGACGCGGTCGACGCGCTCGTGTTCGGTACTGTCGTCCCGTCGGTCCTCGCCCCCAACATCGCCCGCGAGGTCTCGCTCATCCCGCACCTCCCCAAGGGAGTGCAGGCATACTCGGTGAGCCGTGCCTGCGCCAGCGCCAACCAGGCCATCACCGACGCCGCCGACCAGATCGCGTTAGGCCACGCCGACGTCGTCATTGCCGGCGGCGCCGAGTCACTCTCCAACGTCCCCATCCTCCACTCGCGCGGCTTCTCCGACGCACTCGTCGCCGCGTCGCGCGCCAAGTCATTGGTATCGCGCGTGCAGGCGCTGGCCAGGATCCGCCCCCGCGACCTGATCCCCGTCACACCGGCCATCGCCGAGCCCTCCACCGGCGAGACGATGGGGCAGAGTGCGGAGAAGATGGCCAAGATCAACGCCATCCCGCGTGAGGCACAGGACGCGCTGGCGCTGCGCTCGCACCGCAATGCGCATCGCGGGACGAAGGATGGGCGCCTGACGAGTGAGATTGCTCCCGTCTGGATCCCGCCGCGCTTCGAGCAGTCGCTCGCCAGCGACAACGGGATTCGTGAGGATTCGTCGCTCGAGGCGCTGGCCGCACTCAATCCGGTGTTCGACAAGCGCTACGGGAGCGTGACGGCGGGGAACGCCTCACCGCTCACCGACGGTGCCGCCGCGGTCCTCCTCATGAGCGAGGAGCACGCGAGGGCGACAGGCTACGAACCGATCGCCTTCATTCGCTCGTATGCGTACGCCGCGGTGGATCCGGGGGAGCAGCTCCTCATGGCCCCGGTGCTCGCTGCCCCCATCGCGCTCGCGCGCGCCGGCCTGACGCTGCGCGACATGGACCTCATCGAGATGCACGAGGCCTTTGCGGCGCAGGTCCTGTCGAACATCCAGGGACTTGCCTCGCGCGAGTGGGCGGCGCGCGCCGGCTTCTCCGAGCCCACCGGCGACGTCGACGAGTCGCGCCTCAACGTCATGGGCGGCTCCATTGCCATTGGCCACCCCTTTGGCGCCACCGGTGCTCGCATCACCACGACGCTGTGCCACGAACTCGCCCGCCGCGATGGTCAGTTCGGCCTGATGACCGTCTGCGCCGCCGGCGGGTTGGGCTTCGCCATGGTCGTGGAACGGCCGTGAACAGAGGACCAGACGAATCATGAGCGCGCTATCGCTGAGCGTCGAGGATGCCATCGCCACCATCACCTTCGACCGCCCGGACGAACCCGTCAACAAGTTCTCCCAGGCGGTGAAGGACGAGTTCCGCGTTGTCTTCGGACAGTTGGAGCGCGATCAGTCGATCGTCGGCGCCGTCCTCCTCTCGGGGAAGCCCGATTCGTTCATTGCCGGTGCGGACATCGGCGAGTTCCTCTCATGGAGCACGGCGGCGCAGGCCGAGCAGGCCTCGCGCGATGGTCACGCCCTGCTGGAAACGCTGGAGCAGCTGCGTATCCCCGTCGTTGCGGCGATTCACGGCGCGTGCATGGGGGGCGGGTTGGAAGCGGCGCTCGCCTGTGCCTATCGCATCGTCTCCGATCACCCGAAGACGGTGCTGGCGCTGCCCGAAGTGCAGCTGGGGATCTTTCCCGGCGCCGGCGGCACGCAACGCCTTCCGCGCACGGTGGGGTTGCAAGCGGCGCTCGACATGATCCTCTCGGGGAAGAACATCCGCGCCCGCAAGGCGCTGCAGATGGGATTGGTGCACGAGATGGTGCATCCGTCCATCCTGCGGCGCATCGCCGTGCAGCGCGCGCGCGAGATCGCCAATGGCACGCGCGATCGCAACCCGCCGTCGCGCAAGCACGACGCCAAGGCGCTCCTCCTCGACGACAACGCGGTCGGGCGCGCCATCGTCTTTCGCCAGGCGCGCGAGATGACGATGGCGAAGACGCGCGGGAACTACCCGGCGCCGCTCGCTGCGCTGGAGGCGGTCGCCGCAGGCTTCCACTACCGGGAGAAGGGGTATCGCGAGGAAGCGCGCCTCTTTGGCGAGATGGCGATGACGCCGGTGTCGCGCGAGCTGATCGGGATCTTCTTCGCCTCCACCGCCCTCAAGAAGGACAGTGGCGTGGGCGATGCACCCGTGGCGACGCAGCCGGTCCGCAAGCTCGGCATCCTCGGCGCCGGCTTCATGGGGGCCGGCATTGCGACTGTTGCCGTGCAGCAGGGGACGCTGGTGCGCCTCAAGGACGCCGACCTGGCGCGCGTGGGGAAGGGGCTGGCCGCCATTCGCGAGGTGTTGCGGGACGGCGTCGCGAAGAAGCGCATCACGCGCCTGCAGATGGAACACCAGTTGCTCCTGGCGGGAGGAACGCTCGACTATTCCGGCTTTGGCAATGTAGACCTGGTGATCGAGGCCGTCTTCGAGGACCTGCACGTCAAGCAGCAGGTGGTGCGCGAGGTGGAGGCCGTGATCCCGCCGCACGCGATCGTGGCGTCGAACACCAGCACGATCCCCATCGCCCGCATTGCCGAGGCGTCGCAGCGCCCGGAGCGCGTCCTCGGGATGCACTTCTTCTCCCCCGTGCACAAGATGCCGCTCCTCGAGGTCATCGTGACGCCGCGAACGGCGCGCGACGTGACGGCAACGGCGGTGGCATACGGGAAGATGCTGGGAAAGACCGTCATCGTCGTGCAGGATGCGCCGGGCTTCTACGTCAACCGCATCCTTGCCCCCTACCTCAATGAAGGTGGACGGCTGGTCGACGGCGGCGCCGCCATCGATGCGGTGGACAACGCGATCCTCGACTTCGGCTTCCCCGTTGGCCCGATCACCCTGCTGGATGAGGTCGGGCTCGACATCGCCGGCAAGTCGGGGGCGATCTTCATCGAGGCCTTTGGCGAGCGACTCGCCCCGTCGTCGACGCTGCGCAAGGTGGTCGAGTCCGGGCGACTGGGCCGCAAAGGGCGAAAGGGCTTCTACCTCTACGATGCGGAAGGGAAGAAGGGGGGCGTGGACGAGTCGGTCTACGCCTTCACACCCGGCGGTGCGCAACGCGTCGCGGTCCCGGCGCGGGAAATCCAGGATCGCTGCGTCCTGTCCATGGTGAACGAAGCGGTGCGCTGCCTGGAGGAGGAGATCATCCGTTCGCCGCGCGACGGCGACATCGGCGCGGTCTTCGGGATCGGCTTTCCACCGTTCCGCGGCGGCCCCTTCCGTTACATCGATGCCGTGGGGGCCGGGCACGTCGTCGATCGGCTGGAGGAGCTGAATTCCCGCTTTAGTGGGCGATTTGTCCCGGCCGAGTCGCTGGTGCACATGGCGCGCAAGGGCGAGCGCTTTCACCCGCAGGGAGTTCGTAGCGCCTGAGGTCGATGATCGGCGCACCGACGAGCGCGCTTGGTGTTTGTGCGACAGTTGGCCGACGAAACGTGCGCTGTGCGTGAGGCGCGATGTGACGGTGCGCACAAACGCCTAACGACCCGATGGCGCGCTGTGGTGTACCCTCGCACTTGGGAAGGCGAGTCGTCAGATTGTCTGGGCGCCCCCTGCCGAATGCACACTCCGAGCGGCGGCACCCCACCGGGGATCGGCGCCGGACGCCCCTCGATTCCGAAGCCGATGAGGCTGTGTAAATCGTTGGGGGACTGGTAGTTGTACGGTCGGGTCCGGCGACTTGTTACGTGATATTGACCAATGGCGATTTCGCAGGGTCTTCCATTACAGAGCGACGACGGCGACGCCGAGGTCGTGGCACGGGTTCTCGCGGGTGATACCGCGGCCTACGCCATCCTCGTCGGACGCTACCGGGCACAGTTCGCGCGCTATGCGACGCGAATGCTCGGGAATCGGGAGGATGCGGAGGAGGCGTTGCAGGATGCCTTGCTCCGGGCCTACCGGTCGTTGGCCAAGTGCGATGACCCGGCGCGGTTTGGCTCGTGGCTCTTTCGCATCCTGGCCAATCGCTGTCGGACGGCAGGGACGCGGCGGGGGCGGCGCGAACGGACGTTCGTGCGGGATGAGGTGGCGCTGCTCGATGCCGCGGAGGAGCACCCGGAAGCGCAGAATGCGTGGCGTGAGGAGATCCATCGGGCGCTGATGATGCTCGAGGACGACCAGCGCGAGGCATTCCTGCTCAAGCATGTGGAGGAGCTGGGCTACGAGGAAATGGCGGAACTCACCGGAGTCGGTGTATCCGCGCTCAAGATGCGAGTCAAGCGAGCCTGCGAACGCCTACGGGCGCTGTTGCAGGAGGTGCAACGGTGATGGTACACGACGACGACTTCGACCCATTCATTGCCGAGATCGCCCGGGAGCTCAAGGCCCCGGTCGGGATCGACGCGCGGTTTGACCAGCGCGTCATGTCGGCAATCGAGCCGGCGGTCATCCCGATCACGGTGTACCGCTCCAACGGCACGGCGCGGCCGTGGTATCGTCGCACCTTCTCCTTCTCGGTGTCGCAGGTCGCGGGGATGGCGGCGGCCGCCGCGCTGGTCGGTGTCGTGTCGATGCAGGCCATGAAGTCCGGGCACCAGGCGCCGTCGCCGGTGACCGTTGCTCCTGGCGGCGAGCTGGCGATGCAACCGGTGGCCAAGGTCACCCGCGATCCCAACGCGCCCGTCCCCATGCAGTTCATCCTCGTCGCACCCGAAGCGTCCACGGTGGCGCTCGTCGGCGATTTCTCCGACTGGGATGCCACGCGCTTCGCGATGGAGCGCGTCTCGCCGGAAGGGGCCTGGGTGATCACCGTCCCGCTGGCGCCGGGGCGTTATGAGTACCAGTTCGAGGTCGACGGCAAGCTGCGCATCACCGATCCCACGCGCCCGCAGACGTCGAGCGACTTCGGCTCGGCCAATTCGGTCGTCACGGTCGAGGCGAGGAACTGAGCCATGCGCTCCCTTTTCCGCCTTGCCCTCGTCGCGACCGGCGCGCTCTCGCTCAACGCCTTCAACTGGCAGGCGAGTGACCCGCGCCTAACGAACCGCCTCGACGCGCAGACGCGCGATGCGGTCGATGCCATCATCGAGAACGCCCGCAAGGCGGGGGTCCCCACCGAGCCGCTGGTCGACCGCGCGCTGGAAGGGGCGAGCAAGCGGGCACCGGGCGCGCAGATCGTCTCCGTCGTGCGCGGCTGGGCCGACGACCTGCGCAAGGCACGCCAGGCCCTCGGCCCCGCTTCGCCCGACGCCGAGATCGTCGCCGGGGCGCACGCGCTGCGCAACGGGATCGACGTGCGGCAGCTGGAACGCCTGCGCGGCACCAAGTCGGGCGTGCGTTACGCCATGGCGCTCGACGTGATGAACTACCTCGTCAACCGCGGAGTCCCGGTCGATACGATCTCGCCCGTCATAGTGAACCTCGTCCTCGCCTCGGCGACGGAGGATCAGTTCGCCAAGTTGCGGCAGGATGTGGAGCGCGACATCTCGGGTGGGATGGCGGCATCGACGGCGGCGTCGCTGCGCGGGCTGGGGCTGGAGCAGCAGGTGGCGGCGGCCTCGAATGCCGCCAATGGCGGGGCTCCGGGGAGCGCGTTACCTTCGGTTCGCGGTACCACCCGCGTTGCCGATCCGGCACTCAACCCGACTGCGGTCGGGGCCGTGCAGGGGGCCAACAACGTCTCTGGTGCAGCCGAAGCACCGGCGGCGCCGCGCGGGAAGCCGAAAAAGCGCCCGTAACCAACCCCACGCCGTATTCCGCGTCATCTCGTGCGCGGCGGGGCGCTCTGCCCCGCCGCGCGACTGCTTTTGTGCCTGCTGACGTCCGCGTATTCGTCGCTGGGTGCCCAGGCCCCGGTGCGCACGCGTGACGTCGGCTTTGCCACCGTCGACTACAGCAACGGGCTGACGTTAGGCGCGCTCTCCCTTACCGAGACCGTCGCCGTCGACCGCCCCAACGGGTCGCTGTTTGCCACCGGGCTCGTCTCCCTCTTCCACGACGGGCGCTGGTCCATGCAGGGTGGGATCACCGGCTCGCGCTTCTCCGCGCCGATTGCCGCTGGCGGGCCGCTGCGGCCGTGGTTCCGCACCGTGCGTGGCGAAGTCTCGCTCAACTCCACCAGCACGCTCCAGCAGGGCTTCATGCCCACGTTGCAGCTGCTGGGGCAGGCCCGCGTGCACCTCATCGCCGACGCCTACGCCCTGCGCGGCGGCGCCGCCCTCACCCGCGCCTTCGACGGCTTCGCCTGGCGCACCACCGTGATGGGCGACGCGGGGGGGTGGGCACGCGTCCGCGGCGCCATCGTTTCCTACACCGCCACACCCATGCAGCTGCAATACGGCGACGTCCTGGCCGACCAGGAGGCCGCCATCTCGTTCAGCCGCGGCCGCGTGACCTGGGATGCTTCGTTTGGGCTGCGCCTGGGCGAGGCGCTGCGCGGGACCGACTCGTGGGGCGCCGTCAACGCCACCTGGCCGCTGCGCGCCGGCGCCCTCGCCACGGCGGGCGTGGGGAGCTATCCCATCGACCTCATCCAGGGGCTTCCCGGCGGACGCTACGTCGCCCTCGGGATGCGACTCCCCTCCGGTGGACTCGCCGCGCTGCGTGCCCCGCGCCGCCTCCCCCCTCCCCCTCCCCCGGAGCGCCCCAACCTCCCCATCACCGAACGCCTGTCGCTCGTCATCGGCCCGTCGCTCGACTCGCTCGGCCTGCGCGAGGTGCGCGTATGGGCGCCGGGTGTCAGGACGGTCGAACTCCTCGGCGACTTCACCGAGTGGATCCCCGTTCCGCTCATTCGCCAGCCCAACGGCGAGTGGCGCGGCTACTACCACGTGACCCCCGGCGTTCACCGCATCAACCTGCGCCTCGAGCGCACCGAGCTCGATGTTCCGGTCAACCTGGCGCGCGTGAAGGACGAGTTCACCGGCGACGTGGGGCTCATCATCGTCCGATGAGCACCGGGACGGGCCTCTTCGCGGCCATCGTGCGCTGGGTGCGCGAGGCCTCCGGGCTGGCGCAGGCGGAGCGGATCCGGCTCGGTGCGCACGACCCGTGGCAACGCGTCGACCTCGTCCCGCCGCTGCGAACCTTTGGACCAGGGGCGCGGGACTTCGCCGACTTCCTGGGGGGCGAGTGCCGCGTGCGCTGCACCACCCCCGTCGCCGTCGGCGAATGGCTGCTCGCCTGCCGCTACGCCGAGGATGCCCACCTGCTCGACGAGGTGGACCACTGGTTGCACCCGGCGACGTTCGAGCTGCTGCGCGCCGGCGACTGCGAGGACTTCTCGCTCTGGGCATGGCGGCAGTTGCTGGAGTCGGGATACCGCGCCGCCTTCGTGGTCGGGATGCGCCGCATGCCTAACGCCACCACCGGTCGCCACGCCTGGGTCACCTACCGCGACGACGGCCGGGACTTCCTCCTCGACGGCGTCGAACGGTCGATCCACCGCATGATCCGCCCGCTCGACGAGGTCCGCGACCTGTACGAGCCGCAGGTTGGCGCCGGCGAAAGGGGGGACCGCTTCGTCTATGCAGGGCTCTACCGCGAAGCGTGGGGGCGACAGCTCCGCCTGCGCCCTGGTGTCGAGCGCCGATGAGGCGCGGTGCGTAGAGAGGGGGCACGCGCCGAACGCCGTTCCCGCAAGAGCATTCGGTATATTTCGCCCGCCGACCGGACTCCGCCCCATCCGCGCGGAACACGCCGCCAGGCACCGCACTCCTTCACGGCACATGCTCCGTCAGACGTTCCTCTGGCTCTCCCACCGGCAAGGGATCTTCCGCTTCGTTCGCAACAACGGCGTCGCCCGTCGCTTTGCCTCGCGCTTCGTGGCGGGTGAGACCATCGACGACGCGATCGCCGCCGTCCGCGCACTCAACGCCAAGCGCATCTCGGCAACGCTCGACCTGCTGGGCGAAAGCGTCACCAATGCCGCCGAAGCCCGCGCCACCGCCGATCACTACCTCGAACTCCTCGACCGCATCGCCGCCGAGGGGCTCGACTCCAACGTCTCGGTCAAGCTCACGGCGATGGGGCAGGATATCGCCGACTCGCTGTGCATCGAGAACATCTCCCGCGTCCTCGAGCGCGCGCGCCAGCACCGATCTTTCGTGCGACTCGACATGGAGTCGAGTGCCTACACGGAACGCACCCTGCTCCTGTTCGAGGAGCAGCTCTTTCCGCGGTATCCGGAGGAGGTCGGGATCGTGCTCCAGAGCTATCTCAAGCGCACGGCGGCCGACGTCTCGAATGCGATCGACATCCAGTGCCGCGTGCGCCTGTGCAAGGGCGCGTACAAGGAGCCGCCGACCGTCGCCTTTCCCGACAAGCGTGACGTCGACAGCAACTACGTGGCCTGCATGAAGCGGCTCATGACGTCGGGGAAGTACCCGGGAATCGCCACGCACGACGAGGCGATCATTGCCGCGGCCAAGGCCTACGCAAGGGAAGAAGGGATCGCCCCCGACCGCTTCGAGTTCCAGATGCTCTATGGCGTGCGCCGCGACCTGCAGGACCAGATCGTGCGCGAGGGATACCGCATGCGCGTGTACGTGCCGTACGGCACGCAGTGGTATCCGTACCTCATGCGCCGCCTGGCCGAGCGCCCGGCCAACCTGGCCTTCATGACTGGGAGCATCCTCAAGGAAAGCATGAGCGCGAGGCGTTAGGCATGGGCGGCCAGTGGCGGCAGCCCGACCACGCGCTCGGCGACGCCAACACCATCGGCGGCTACATGCGCGTGCACGCTCGGCCCGCCGCCTTCGAGGGATCGGACGGCCTGTCGTATTCCGTCGCCATCGAGGGCGATGCCACGGGCGATCCCGCGCGTCCCTTCGGCGCGTATTTCCTCTTCCTGCGCTGGCGCCGCATTGGCGAGCAAGGGGTCGATGGGCACCTGGAGAGCGAGTGCCTCGCCTGGGGCACCACGGAGCGCGAGGCGTGCGAGGCGCTGGGTGGCTGGCCGTTGTCGGAGGTGCGCGCGGTGCTGGAACAGTCCATCGCCGCGGTCGGCGGCGGCACGGCGGGGCGCCGCTGGTGGGACGTGATGCAGGACGACGTGCAGGACGACGTGCAGGACGACGCTTGATGGCCGACGGCGTCCCCGGGACAGTGCTGCAGGGAACGGGGGGACAGTGGCAGGTGCGGCTGGCCGACGGGTCGACGCGTATCGCCGCGCTGCGCGGTCGCGTGAAGCATGCGGCGGGGAACAAGCTTGCCGTCGGCGACGAGGTGGCGCTCACGCACGACGCCGCGAGCGATGCGTGGGCGATTCGCGAGATCCTCCCGCGTCGCTCGCAGCTCGTGCGTCGCTCGCCGTCGGGGCATGGCGAGCGCGTGGTGGTGGCCAACGTGGACCAGGTCGTGGTGGTCTTCGCGATGGTGAAGCCCGCGCCGAACGAGAAGATGCTCGACCGCTTCCTGGTGATTGCCGAGGCCAACGACATCGCGGCGCGGATCGTGATCAACAAGGCCGACCTGGGCGCGCGGGGCGATGCGGCGGCGCGCTTTGCTCCGTACGCCGCGTTGGGCTATCCGTTGCATCTGACGAGCACCGTGACGGGCGAAGGGCTGGCGGCGCTGCACGAGGCGCTGCGCGGGCGCACCTCCGCCCTCAGCGGGCCCTCCGGCGTGGGGAAGTCGTCGCTGCTGAATGCCCTCTATCCCGGCGTCGACCTGCGCGTCGGCGCCATCAGCGAGTCGGTCAACAAGGGGCGTCACACCACGGTGGGAGCGCGCATGCACCCCCTCCCCGACGGCGGCTACGTGGTGGACACGCCGGGGCTGCGCGAGGTGGGGCTGTGGGGGATCGAGGCGCGCGCCCTCGACCATTGCTTCCCGGAGTTTGTCCCCACCCTCGAACTGTGCCGATTTGCCGACTGCCGCCACCTGGCCGAGCCGGAGTGCGGGGTGCGCACCGCGCTCGCCGAGGGGCGCATCGCCATCGGGCGCTACGAGTCCTACCTCAAGCTGCGCGAGGAGCTGGAGCAGGCACAGCGCACGCGCTGACGCGCCTCAGGGCGACAGGCGCTCGATGCGCCAGCTGCCGCCGTTTGGGGTGTAGCGCACCCGGTCGTGCAACCGGCTCTCGCGCCCTTGCCAGAACTCGAATTCGTCGGGGATGACGCGGAACCCGCCCCAGTGCGGCGGCAGCGGGACGTCGCCGTCGGGATACGCCGCGCCCACGCGCTCCACCTCGGCCTCGAGCCAGTCGCGTCCCGGGATCACCGCGCTCTGCACCGAGGCCCACGCGCCAATGCGTGACCCGAGCGGCCGCGAGGTGAAGTAGGCGACCGATTCCTCCGCCGCGATGCGCTCCACCGCGCCGGCAATCCGCACCTGGCGTTCCAGCTCCTTCCAGAAGAAACAGAGCGCCCCCTGTGGGTTGGCCGCCAGCTGCTGCCCCTTGCGCGAGCGATAGTCGGTGAAGAAGACGAAGCCGCGGCGGGTGACATCCTTGAGCAGGACCACGCGCGCCGAGGGGCGCCCCTGGGCGTCGGCGGTGGCCAGCGTCATGGCGTTCGGCTCGAGGACCTCGGCGCGCCGCGCCTCGTCGAACCAGCGGGTGAACTGGGCAACGGGGTCGGCGTCGACGTCGCTGAGGTCGAGCGAGGCCAGGGTGTATTCGCGTCGCAGGTCGGCAAGGCTCATGGGGACCGTTACGCAGGGGTGAGTCGGGAGGGCGCCGTCATCCCACTTCGACCAGGTCGCAGAGGGCGTCGACGTCATACGGCTTGTTGACCACCACGACCCCCGCCATCGCGGCATCGTCGCCATTTTGCGGGAGCGCGGTGGCATCGCCGGTGGAGATCATGAAGCGGGTGTTGGCGCAGGACGGCAGTTCGCGCAGCTGGCGGATGAGCTCGAGGCCGTTCATCCCCGGCATGCGGAGGTCGCTGATGACGACGTCGAAGGAGCTCTGTACCGCCAGCCGCAACGCCTGCGCCCCGTCGCTGGCCGTCATCACGGCGTGGCCGCGCGTGGCGAAGAAGCGCGAGAGGAGGTCGCGAATCACCCCTTCGTCGTCCACCACGAGGAGGTCGAGCGGGCGCGCGGCGACGCGGCGTCCGGGAGCGGCGCGGCCCGGGCGGATGTCGGGCGGCGTGACCTCCGCCGCCAGGGGGAGGGTAATGACGAATCGCGTGCAGCTCGCGGGAACGCTCGACACCTCGATCGTCCCGCCATGCGACACGACGATGCTGTGCACCACCGAGAGGCCGAGTCCCGTCCCTTCACCTTCCCCGCGCGTGCTCCAGAACGGATCCCAGATGTGCGGCAGGTCGTGCACCGGGATACCCGGGCCGTTGTCGGACACCGAGAGGGTGACCGTGCCATCCACGATGTGCGTGTCCACCTCGAGCTGCGGCTGCCAGGGCCCTGGCGCGGCGCCGCTGTCGAGGCGCGACTGCAGCGCCTGCCGCGCGTTCACGACCAGGTTCAGCACCACCTGCTCCAGCTGCGCCGGGTCGGCCATCACGTGCGGCGCCCCCTCCGCCAGCTGCACATCGAGCGTGATGCCGCGCGTTTCCATCGCGTAGTGCTGCGTGTCCAGGATGTACCGCACGATCGCATGAAGGTCCACGCGCACGCGGGAACCGCCTTCCTCGCGGCGGGCGATGGTGAGCAGGTCCTTCACGATGCGCGCGGCGCGCCGCGCCTCGCGCAGCACCGTCTCCAGCGCCTGGCGGTCGTCGGACGACTGGTCCTTCTTGAGGAGGATCTGCGTGTAGCCGGTGATGGCCGCCAGCGGGTTGTTGATCTCGTGCGCCACGCCAGCCAGCGTGCGCCCCAGCGACGCCATTCGCTCGCCCCGCCGCACGATCTCCTCCCGGCGCTCGCGTTCGGTGATGTTCTCCGCCAGCCCCTGCAGGAAGCGGATGTGCCCCCCCGCATCGCGCTCCGCCGACATCGTCAGCCGCAACTTCACCACCTGCCCGTCGGCGCAGCGACAGGGTTGGTCGTACGTGACCTCGCGCGCCCCATCCCCCAACGACGCCATGCAGCGCGTGCGCACCTCGCCCGCCGGGCACAGCGTGTCGAAGACGTTCGCGCCCAGGAGCGCCGTGGCGTCGGCGTAGCCGAGCATCGCGGCCATGGCGGGGTTCGCGTCGACCAGTGCCCCGCCCGGCGTGCAGCCAAAGACGCCGAACGTCGCGCGCTCGATGAGGAGACGCGTGCGCCCGGCCGACATCCGCAGGGCATCCACCTGCTGGCGCGTGTCGTGACGCCTCCCCGTCACGTCGACGATCACGCCACCCACGCCCGCCGGCATCCCCGCGCGGTCGAACATCGCGAAGAAGTGCACCTCGGCCACGCGAAAGGTCCCGTCCTTCCGGTACATCTTGAGGCGCCCCCCACCTGAACCCTGGTGCCCCGCGTAGAGACACGCCTCGGTGGCACGGCACGCGGCGTGATCGCCCGCATCCACGAACGAGAGATACGACCGCCCCAGCGACTCGGCGATCGTGAAGCCGCTCTGCACCTCCCACGACGGGCTCAGGTAGACGAGGCGCCCATCCCGGTCGATGCGCATCAGGACGAGCGGGAGTTCGGCGGTCAGCGCCTCGTCGCTCCACGACGGAAGGCGCGGCGGCGCGCTCCCCGTCGTGCTGTCGGAGGTGTGCGCGGCGGGGGTGACGTTCGGCGGGGACATGCCTGGGCACCAGTGGTGACGGGGGGGCGACCCGAACGCGGCCAATCTACATCCGCGTTCATCGCGGCGGTGTCCGGCTCGCCCCCTCGTCTGCCAGTGGTTATCGTCCGATGGACCTGACGCGGAACCTGACGCGGAACCCGACGCCCCGTTCACGGCTAGGTGCAGACACATGGACGAGAACCAGGCACGACCCGGCGCTCCCGATCCCTCACGGGAGGGTGAGGGCGCACGTGTCCGGCGCGACGCCGAGTTCGCGCGCGACGCGCTCCCCTACATGGATGACGTGTATCGCTTCGCCTACTCGCTGACGCGCAACACCGCCGACGCGGAGGACCTGGTGCAGGAGACCTTCCTGCGCGCCTACAAGTCCTGGCACACCTTTCAGCCGGGGAGCGATGCCCGCCGCTGGCTGTTCACCATCTGCCGCAACGCCTTCCTCCGTTCACGCGAGAAGCTGCGCCATGAGGTCGACGTGGAAGATGGCAGCGCGGAGACCATCGCCGCCGTCCAGTCGCAGTCCGAGATGCGTCGCGACGGATCGGACGAGATCCTCTCGCGCGTGGATCTCGCGCCCGCGCTCACGCGCGCCCTCGACGAACTCCCGGAGCCCTTCCGTTCCACGGTGATCCTTGTCGATGTGGAGGACCAGTCCTACGACTCGGCGTCGGAGGTGCTGGGTGTTCCGGTGGGAACCGTACGCTCGCGCCTCTTCAGGGGACGCCGGCAGCTGCAAGACAAACTGCGGGAGTATGCCCGCGATGCCGGCTTCGCGTCGGCCGGGACCTCCGCACGGGAGCACGACGATGCCTGACCAGACGCACCGCACCGATTGCACGTCGGCCATGAAGGAGCTGTGGGACTACGTGGACTGCGAGCTGACCCCCGACCGGATGGCGGCGGTCAAGCGCCACCTGACGGAGTGCTCGCACTGCCTCCCCCACGCCGAGTTCGCCGAGCGATTCCTGCACGCGCTGCACGAGACGCGGATCGACTGCAACTGCCCATACGAGGTGCGCGCCAAGGTGATGGCCAGGCTCCGCGAGGCGGGGCTCACGCTGAGTTGACGACAATCAGTCCTCACGATCTCACACGGGCCGGTGCCGCGCGCGCCGGCCCGCTGTCGTTGGCGCTGGTCGAGCAGGCACGACCCCCTGGCGACTCGCCCTATTGACATACCCCCCACCCGTATCTAGTCTGCATACCAGTGGGGGGTATACGACCTCCCGGTCACTCCATCGGAGGATGTTATGGAACGGGTCACGCTGAAGGTCGACGGGATGTCGTGCGGTCACTGCGTCAAGGCGGTACAGACGGCGCTTGCCGGCGTCGACGGGGCGGTCGCGGAGAGCGTGCAGATTGGGCGGGCCGTTGTCGCCTTCGACGCGGAGAAGACGAGCCTGGGGGCGCTCATCGATGCGGTGCA
Organism: Gemmatimonadaceae bacterium; assembly: GCA_020852815.1. Lineage (NCBI taxonomy): Bacteria > Pseudomonadati > Gemmatimonadota > Gemmatimonadia > Gemmatimonadales > Gemmatimonadaceae > Gemmatimonadaceae bacterium. The sequence goes on from JADZAN010000047.1 coordinate 28,561, forward strand.
GGATGCCGGCTACGATGCGGCGCCGGTGACGTGAACGGGGCGGAGTGGGGGGTGCTGCTGGGCGGCATGACCCTCATCGTCCTGATCAACTGGTACTTCTTCTTCTCAACGGGTGAAGGAGCGGTGGCGGCGGTGGCGTCGACCGGAGTTGCCGAGGTCCCGATCGTGGTGAAGGGGGGCTACTCCCCGGCCACGGTGCGCGTGCCTCGCGGTGCGCGCGTGCGCCTCGTCTTCGACCGGCAGGAGGAGTCGAGTTGCTCCGAGGAGGTGGTCTTTCCCGATTTCGGGGTGCGCCGCTTTCTCCCGGCCCACGAGAAGACGGTCGTCGAGCTCACCCCGAACAAGGCGGGGAGTTACGGCTTCACCTGCGGGATGAGCATGCTGCGCGGGACCCTGGTGGTGGAGGACTCAGCGACATGACAGCCACGGAACGCGTCGTCATTCCCGTGAGCGGGATGACGTGTGCGGCGTGCCAGGGGAGGGTGCAGCGCACGCTGGGGAAGACGGCGGGGGTCGTCGAGGCCAACGTCAACCTGATGACCAACAGCGCGACGGTCTCGTTCGACCCGTCGCAGCTGACGGCGCAGGCGATCGTGGACCGCATTCGCGACACGGGCTACGGGGCGGAGCTTCCCGTGCCGGGGCGGAGCGCGGCGGAGGAGCAGGAGGCGCAGGACAAGGCACGCAGCGCGGAGTTTGTCGAGTTGCGGCACAAGGCCGTCGTGGCTGCTGGCGCCGGCCTCGTGGCGATGATCGTCTCCATGCCGCTGATGGCGGCCAATGCGCATCTCGGGATGGGGGAGACGAGCGATCCGTTCATGCGCTGGGCGATGCACGTGCTCGATCCGGCGCTGCGGCGGGTGATGCCGTGGGTGTACGCGATCCCGGCGTCGGTGCTGAGCCACGCCCTGTTGCTCCTGACGGCAATCATCATGGCGTGGGCGGGGCGCCACTTCTACACGCGGGCGTGGCAGGCCTTCACGCACCGCTCCGCCGACATGAACACGCTCATCGCCATCGGGACCGGGGCCGCCTTCACCTTCTCGGCGGTGGCGACGCTGGCGCCGGGGTTCTTCGTGAGCCGCGGCGTGGCGCCCGACGTGTACTACGAGGCCGTGATCATCATCATCGCCCTCATCCTCGTCGGCAATGCGCTCGAGGCGCGGGCCAAGGGGGAGACGTCGTCGGCGTTGCGGAAGCTGATCGACCTGCAGCCGAGGACCGCGCGGCTCGTGCGCGATGAGCAGGAGGTCGAGGTGCCGCTGGACGCGGTGCGGAGCGGCGACGTCCTGGCCGTGCGCCCCGGCGAGCGTGTTCCGGTGGACGGGACCGTCGTGAGCGGCGAGAGCGCCGTCGACGAATCGATGCTGACCGGTGAGTCGATCCCGGTCCCCAAGCGTGTCGGTGACCGCGTGATTGGCGGCTCGGTGAATCGCACCGGGGCCTTCCGCCTCTCGGCCACCACGTTAGGCGCGGACTCCGTCCTGTCGCGGATCGTGACGCTCATGCGCGATGCGCAGGGGTCGCGGGCCCCCATTCAGCGCCAGGCAGACCGCATCAGCGGGATCTTTGTCCCCATCGTCCTCTCGATCGCCGTGGCGACGTTCGTCGTGTGGTTCATTGCCAGCGACACGGCGCCGTTTGTCCGCGCCTTTGCGGCGGCGGTGGCCGTGCTCATCATCGCCTGCCCGTGCGCAATGGGGCTTGCCGTCCCCACCGCCGTGATGGTGGCCACGGGGCGGGGCGCGCAACTGGGCGTCCTCATCAAGGGGGGCGAGGCGCTGGAGCGCGCGTCGCGCGTGACGACCGTCGTCTTCGACAAGACCGGGACCGTCACCGAGGGGCGGCCGGTGGTGACCGATGTGCGGCACATCGGCGACGCGGTGAGCGAGACCGGGATGTTGCGCCTGGTGGCGTCGCTCGAGCAGTCGTCGGAGCACCCGTTAGGCGAGGCGATCGCGGCGGCGGCCGTGGCGCGGGGGAGCACGCTCGCGCGCGCCGAGGCCTTCGATTCGGTGACGGGGAAGGGGGTGGTGGGGGTGGTCGACGGCCGGGCCATGGCGGTGGGGAACGCGGCGCTGATGGCCGACTACGCCATCGATGTGGCGCCGCTGCGAGTTGCTGTGGATGATTGGTCGGCCAACGGGCGCACCCCGGTGTACGTGGCGATCGATGGCGCACTGGCGGGCGCGCTGGCGGTGGCCGACCCGATCAAGGCCACGTCGGCGCGCGCCGTGTCGGCGTTGCGGGGGATGGGGCTCGAGGTCGTGATGCTGACCGGCGACACGTGGCTGACCGGCGAGGCGATCGCGCGGGAGGCGGGCATTGCGCGTGTCGTGGCCGATGTGCGTCCCGAGGGGAAGGTGGAGGAGATCCGCCGGCTGCAACGCTCGGGGGGCGTGGTGGCGATGGTGGGCGATGGGATCAACGACGCCCCATCGCTGGCCCAGGCCGATGTGGGGATCGCGATCGGCACGGGGACCGACATCGCCATCGAGGCAAGCGACATCACCTTGATGCGCGGCGACCCGATGTCGGTGGTCGATGCGCTGGCGCTGGCGCGCGCCTCGCTTCGCATCATGCGGCAGAACCTGTTTTGGGCCTTCGTCTACAATTCCATCGGGATCCCGGTGGCGGCGGGGGCGCTGTATCCGTTCCTTCGCATCCTGCTCAGCCCCATCCTCGCGAGCGCGGCGATGGCGATGAGTTCGGTCTCGGTGGTGAGCAACTCGTTGCGCCTGCGCTCATGGCGCGACCCAGAGGGGAGGACGACCCATGCATGACGCGAACGGGCACGAGGCCTTGGCGCACGGCGCAATGGCGCACGGCGCAATGGCGCCCGGCGCCGGGGCGGGCGGCGGAGCTGGCGAGGAGGCGAGCGGAGGGACGGGTGGTGAAAGGGGCGCCGAGTCGACGGCGGCGTGCGGATGTGGCTGTGGGGTGACGCCGGGGGGGGCGGTGGGGGGGGGGCGCAAGGCCGTCGGCGTCGACCCGGCCATCAAGGAGCGCAACCTCAAGCGACTGCGCCGCATCGAGGGACAGGTGCGCGGCCTGCAGCGCATGGTGGAGGAGGATCGCTACTGTCCCGAGATCCTGACGCAGATCTCCTCTGTGCACGAGGCGCTGCGCTCCACGGGGCGCGAGCTGATGCGAAACCACCTGCGCCACTGCGTCACGGCCGCGGTTGCGTCGGGGCCGGAGGGGGCCGAGGCGGCGTACGACGAGCTGATCGAGTTGATGTACCGTCACGCGCGCTGAGGCCCGAAAGAAAATTGGGGTCAGGGAAAATTGGGGTCAGAGTCAGCGAGAATTTGGTTCGCTGACTCTGACCCCAATTTTAGGGCGACCTCAATTTGACGAGGCGCGGCGGCCCCACACGCCCTCCAGGCTATGCCTCGAGCGCGAGCGAACCCTTGATAAGGGTATTGGGATCGTGCGCCGCGCCCCCCGAACTTGGGGTCAGAGTCAGCGAGAATTTGGTTCGGTGACTCTGACCCCAAGTTTAGGGCGGCCTCAAATCCGCGTGCTGCTTACCCCCCCCCCGCGTCAGCCCTCGAGCTCGAGCGACCAGTTGATCGGGATGTTGGGATCCAGCGAGTCGCGCACCGAGCAGTACTTGGTCACCGACAACTCGATCGCGCGCTCCGCATGCACGCGCTCGATCCCGGCACCGGCGATGCGGAAGGCGCAATGGATCCCGACCAGCCGGGCCGGCGTCGCCTGCGCGCGTGCTCCCTCGACGTCGACGGTGAGCGTCTGCACCGGCGTGCGACGCTTGGCGAGGATCTCCACCACGTCGATTGAGGTGCAGGCGGCGAGCGCGTTGAGCAGGGAATCGACGGGACTGGGCCCCGCCTGCGCGTCGCCGTCGATGCGGTGGGTGACGCCACCGGGGCGCCCGGCCTCGAAGCTCTGCCCACCGGTCCATGTCACGTGCACCCGGTTGGCCGACTTCACCTCGACGCCGGGGATGGTTGCAATCGAACTCACGGTTGTCCTCCCATGCGGATCGGGGCGCGCACGGCGTTCCCCCATTCGGTCCAGCTGCCGTCGTAGTTGCGCACGCCCTGGTAGCCTAACAAGTAGGTCAGGACGAACCAGGTGTGCGAGGATCGCTCGCCGATGCGGCAATAGGCGATGACGTCGTCCTGCGGCCGCAGTCCTTGCTCCTGCTCGTAGATCGCGCGCAGGTCATCGGCCGACTTGAAGGAGCCGTCGGCGTACGCAGCGCGTGCCCACGGGACCGACTTCGCCCCCGGGATGTGCCCGCCGCGCAGCGTCCCTTCCTGCGGATACTCGGGCATGTGCGTCCGTTCTCCCGTGTACTCGGGGGTCGAGCGAACGTCGACCATCGGCTTCCCCGCCTCGGCGTGCGCGCGCACCTCGTGGATGAAGGCGCGAATGCGCCCGTCGCTTCGCTCTGGCGCGACGTAGTGCGTGGCGCGGAAGGCCGGGACCACCGTCGACATCTCGCGCCCCTCGATCTCCCACTTGTTGCGCCCACCGTCGAGGATGCGGGTGTTGGTGAAGCCGAAGAGCTGGAAGACCCAGAACGCGTAGCATGCCCACCAGTTGTTCTTGTCACCGTAGAAGATCACGGTCGTGCTCTCGTCGATCCCTCGCTCGCGCAGCAGCGACTGGAAGGCATCGCGCGTGACATAGTCGCGCACCACCTGGTCGTTGAGATCGGAATGCCAATCAATCTTCTGCGCGTTAGGGATGTGCCCCAGGTCGTACAGCAGCACGTCCTCATCGCTCTCGAGGATGCGGAGGTTGGCATCGTACAGATGCTCGGCGAGCCACTCGGTGCTGACGAGCGCCTCGGGGTGGGCATAGCCCTTGGCCGCGATCGATGCGGCGACGGGAATCGACGTCATGGCAGGTCCTGAAGTCAGCCTGGGGGAATCGCGAACGGTCCTGAGGTGACCCCCAGTGAATACCCGCAATGTACCCGGCGTTCCGCCCGGCGGGACGGGGGCGTAGCTTCCCGGACATGGGACAGTACCGTCATCACGTCTTTGTCTGCTCGTTCGGGAAAACGTGCGAGAAGGCCGGCGGCGTCGCGGTCTTCCAGGCGATGAAGCGCGCGGTGCGCGACACGACGCTGGGCGACACGGTTCGCATCAACAAGGCGGGATGCATGAATCAGTGTGGCCACGGTCCGATGGTCGTCATCTATCCCGAGGACACCTGGTACGCCGGTGTCGACGAGGACGCCGGGCGTCGGATCGTGCAGCAGCACCTCGTGCAGGGACGTGTCGTCGAGTCGTTGCGCTACACGGCGCCGCCCGGCGACAACAAGCTGGTCGACGAGGACTGACGGCTCCTTGGCGACCTCGCGGCGTGCGGTCCCCCGCGTGTCGCATGCGGCTACAGACCGGGAGCTTCCATGACGGTGATCACGCGCGGCACCGCGCACGCGTATCGATTGCTCGACGTCGGGTACTCGATCTCGTTGGATGCGGCGCTCGACCTGCTCGCCTCGAGTGCGCCGGAGCGCGTGCGCCCGGTGCGCGGGGAGGCGGCGGCGCTGCAGATCGCCAACCCGCCGGTCTCGGTCATCGTTGGCGGTGAACGCGTGACGGTGGCAGGCAGCGCGTTGGACGCCGAGGTGTCGGCGCGCATCTTCGACTTCGGCGTGGTATCGCTGTGCCTCCGGCTACAGGCGCCGCGCGCGCTCTCGTGGGACGATTTCGCGGCGTTCGGCAGCGCGATCGACGCCGACACCGGCATTCCCGAGTTGCTCGAGCACCACGCGCAGCTGCTCTTCCGTCGCATTTCGCCGGCGATCGAGCGCCCGAGCCTGGCGCCGGTGCGCGAGGACTACGTCGTCTTCCGGCTGCATGAGGTGCGCGGCGACGACGGCGTGCAGCTGGCGAGCGATGCACTGCTGCAGCGGGTCGACGTGGCGCCGCTCCTCCTCAACGAGCGGCGGCCCCTGTCGCCGCGCACGCGTGACGACCTGCTGCAGCACCGCTTCTCGTATCACACCGACGACCTCGCGCTCCTCACGTGGGACAACGCGCTGATCCTCGATCCCGCCGAGGGCGTGACCGACGTCGAGTTCATCCTCGAGTTTGCCAACGCGCAGCTGCTGGAGCTGCGCTACTACGACGCCATCCTCGACGCCGAGTTGCCCAAGCTCTACGACCGTATCGAGGCGGCGCGTGGCAGCCGGCTGCGTCTCTTCTCGCGCCGATTCTCCAACCTGCTGGGCGACATGCAACGCCTCTTTGCCGACAGCAACGAGTTGGTGGAGCGGGCGGAGAACGCCATCAAGGTGACGGATGACATGTACCTGGCGCGCATCTACTCGGCGGCGCTGGAGATCTTTCGCGGGCGGGCGTGGCGCGCCGGCGTGGACCGCAAGCTCACGCTGGTGCGCGACACGTACGAGATGCTGAACGCCGAGGCGCAGGCGGCGCGCGCGGAGGCGCTGGAAGTGGCGATCGTGGTCCTGATCGTCGCCGAGATCGTGATGGCGATGGTGCGCTGATGACGATGCCTGACGACCGCTTGCACCTGTCGGCGGCGCTATGCCGCCAGCGCGTGCAGCCGCGCCACGCGTTCCTCGGTCGACGGGTGCGTCGAGAAGAGCGACAGCACGCCGCGGCCGTTGAACGCCGAGAGCGGGTTTACCTGCGCCAGCGGGGCGACGGCGGGGGCCACCTGCATCGGGATGCGATGCGCGGCGCGATCCAGCTTGGTGAGCGCGCTCGCCAGTGCCAGCGGTCGCCCGCTGATCTCGGCGCCCACCGCGTCGGCCTTGAACTCGCGCTGGCGAGAGATCGCGAACTGGATCAGCGACGCCGCGATCGGGGCGATGAGCGCCATTGCGAGGGCGCCGATCGGCGAGTCGCCGTCTTCATCGCGTCCGCCCATCAAGGCGCCCCACTGCACCACCATCGCCAGGTTGGAGATTGCCGCGGCCATCGTCGCCGTGAGCGTCTGCAACAGCATGTCGCGGTTCTTGATGTGCGCCAGTTCGTGGGCGATGACGCCCTCGAGTTCCTCGCGGTTCACCAGCTGCACGATTCCCTCGGTCACGCACACCACGGCGTGCTCCGGGTCGCGCCCGGTGGCGAAGGCGTTGGGTTGCGCGTGCGGCGCCACGGCCAGCGTCGGCATCGGCAAGCCGGCGCGCTGCCGCAGCCCGTCGACCATCGCGTACAGCTCGGGCGCTTCGGCGGGGGTGACGACGCGCGCACCATAGGCGCGCAGCACCATCGTCCCCGAGTTCCAGTACATGAAGAGGTTCATGGCCCCCGCCAGGAGCAAGGCGAGCACCATCCCCGACTGACCGCCCACGGCGCCCCCGATGGCCATGAAGAGGGCGGTCATGCCGGCCATCAGGACGAACACTTTGACGTTGTTCATGAGAGGACGAGAGGACGAGAAGACGAGAGGACGAGAAGACGAGAAGACGAGGCTGGGAAGCGCGCGGTGATGCGTCGCGTGCGAGGAGCCGAGAAAGGACTACGGAGCCACAGCGACCCCATCTCCTCCCCAGCCTTCGCTGGGGCCGGCCCCTCGTCCTCTCGTCTTCTCGTCTTCTCGTCTTCCAAAAGAAAAATGGCGGACTCGCGAACTCCCGACGCGCATGCGCCCGGAACCCGAAAGTCTCGCCTGATCCTGATCGGACCCCGACCGAACCGTGCCTGGCGTGCGAGTCCTTGTCCGCCGGCAGTCCTGACGATTCGGTCGCGCGGGTTTTCATGCTCCCGCGTGGCTACTCCCCTTCTGCGGTTAAGAACCCGCGAAGGGGAGTGGAGGTTCCCGACCGGGGGCGCCGGGGGCTAGTTTCCGCCCGCGCCGTGCTTCCCCTCGGTGGCCCCGGCTCGCCCTCCGAACCCGCGCCCGACCGCATCGCCCGGCATGACCGATCCGTTCAACCCGCGCCGCATGTTCATGGGCGCTGCCAAGAAGTACTTCCTCGATGCGCTGGAGACGAGTGACGATGCCCGCCGCCCTCCCGCCGTCGACGAGGCCCCTCGCCTGACTCCCCGAGCCATAGAGAGAACCCGCATGTCCCGCTCCCGCGACCGCATCCTCGCCAACCTCGACGACATGTACCGCGAGGCCTTCGAACGCGCCAAGGCCACCGGCGACGAATCGCAGATGGCGTCGCTCGACTTCGCCTATCGACGCGAGCAGCTCTACTTCGAGATTCTGCTCGACGTGCGCGACGCGATGGAGCGGCGGTAGGAGAGCGGACGGGAGACGGTGGACGGGAGACGGGAATGCCGGCGCGAGATGCGCGCCAGCCAAACCCACCACCGCCCCGCGGACCCGCTGCGCATTCTCGCCTGACCGCAGCACCGCGCGCGGCGAAGCCGCGCGCACTCCCATCTCCCGTCGTCTCCCGTCTCCCGACCCACGGCCCAGCTCCCATGCGCTCCATGCTAGCCGCCCTCGCCGCCCTCGCCTCACTCTCCACCGCCTGCACCATGAAGTCCGACGACTCCAGCGCGGCTGGTTCAAGCGCCGGCGCCCCCGTCACCCTCGCTGTCGTCAACGCCAAGGTCTGGACGGGCGATAGCAAGCGCCCCTGGGCCGACGCCATCGCCGTGCGCGGCGAGCGCATCGCCGCGGTCGGCTCCAGCGCCGAGATCCGCAAGCTCGCGAAGGCCGCCGAAGTGATCGATGCTCAGGGACAGATGGTCGTCCCGGGCTTCATCGACGCCCACGTCCACTTCATTGATGGCGGCTTTCGCCTGTCGTCGGTGCAGCTGCGCGACGCGAAGACGCCTCAGGAGTTTGTCGCGCGCATCAAGGCCTTTGCGGCGACCGTTCCCAAGGGGACGTGGATCCAGGGGGGCGACTGGGATCACGAGCTGTGGGGCGGGGAGCTCCCCACGCGCGCCTGGGTCGATTCGGTGACACCCGATCACCCGGTGTGGGTGAATCGCCTCGATGGGCACATGAAGCTCGCCAACAGCGCGGCGCTCGCGGCGGCCGGGGTTGGCTCGGCGACGAAGGACGTGAGTGGCGGGACGATCGTTCGCCTCGCCAACGGAGAGCCGGCGGGTGTTTTCAAGGACAACGCGATGGACCTGATCGACGCGAAGGTCCCCGATGCGCCGGCGGCCCTCGAGGATCGCGCGCTCGACACCGCGATGACCTACGTCGCCTCCCACGGGGTGACGATGGTGCACAACGTCGGTTCGGCGAACGCCAAGTCCGGCTCGTGGAACGACCTCGTGGTCTTCAGCCGGGCCAGGCAGGCGGGGAAGCTGCGCACGCGTATCTACTCGCTCGTCCCGCTCTCCACGTGGCAGATGCTGCGCGATACCGTGGCGGCCAACGGGCGCGGCGACGCGTGGCTCAGGATCGGCGGGCTGAAGGGCTTCGTCGACGGCTCGTTAGGGTCGCACACCGCGGCAATGCGCGAGCCCTTCACCGATGCGCCCAACGACTCGGGCTTCTTCCTCAACTCGCCGGACTCGCTCTACGCCTGGATCTCGGGGGCCGACAAGGCCGGGTTGCACGTGGCGGTCCACGCCATCGGCGACCGCGCCATTGCCACGCAGCTCGACATCTTCGCGCGCGTGGCGAAGGAGAACGGTCCGCGCGACCGCCGCTGGCGCATCGAGCACGCGCAGCACGTGGCCCCCGGCGATTTCCCGCGCTTCGCCGAGTTAGGGGTGATTGCGTCGATGCAGCCGTATCACGCCATCGACGATGGGCGATGGGCCGACCGGGTCATTGGGACCGAGCGCGCCAAGGGGACCTACGCCTTCCGCTCGCTCCTCGATGCCAAGGCCACGCTCGCCTTCGGCTCCGACTGGTTCGTGGCCCCGCCCACCCCGCTGGAAGGGATCTACGCCGCGGTCACCCGCCGCACGCTCGACGACAAGCGGCCGGAGGGGTGGGTCCCCGAGCAGAAGATCACGGTCGAGGAGGCGCTGCGCGCCTACACCGCGGGGAGCGCGTATTCCTCGTTCGATGACCAGGAGCTGGGCACGCTGCAGCCCGGCAAGCTGGCCGACTTCGTCATCATCGATCGCGACATCACGCGGATCCCCCCGGAAACAATCCGCGACGCGCGCGTGATGCGCACCTACGTGGGAGGGAAGTCGGTCTTCGTACGGCCGTGAATCGCCTGCCACTGGTGTACGACAGGACCTGTGGCGCCGAGCTTGGGGGTTCCCCCAGTTATTTCGTGGCTCGCGCCCGCGTAGAATCGTCTTGAGCGAGAGTTTCCCGCAGTCGCTACGTTCGCACGCCGGAGAATCCCCATGATGCCTTCGATGCTGTTGGCGATGCCGCTGGTGTCGCTCGCCCTCGTCGCCGCCCCCGCCGGGCGCCTCCTTCCGCCCCGCACGCCGGCCCCCCACGCGACCACGATCGCACCGGTTGCGGCTGACGGCTGGCGCTTCCACTGGAAGGTCACGGTCGAATCGGACAAGAAGGAGCGCTCGGCCGCCCAGCCGTCCATGCAGGTCTCCCTCATCCCGGGCAAGGCCCGCGTCGACTACGAGGGCGAGACCAACGCGCAGCAGCAAGGGATGATGAAGAAGGGAGGCTACATGATCCTCGATGCCGAGAACGGCGCCATGATCATGGTCGACCCCAAGGAGAAGAAGGCGGTCATCATGGATCCGTCGGCCCTCAGCGGCGCGATGAACGCCATCGGCGCCACCGGGCTGGTCAAGATGGACGTGAAGGACGTCAAGGTGTCGGTCGAGAAGCTGGGCAGCGGGGAGAAGATCCTCGGCTATGCCACCACGCGCTATCGCACGACGCGCAGCTACGTCCTCACCGTGTCGGTCATGGGGCGCAAGAACAGCACGACGCACAACTCGACCACCGAGTCGTGGGTCGCGGATCGCTTCATCGACGACCGGGCCTTCGAGGCCTGGGCGAAGAACTTCACCAAGGGCTTTGGCGCCGCCACCGGCGATGCCTTCAAGAAGCTCATGGAGGCGGAGGCGGCGAACCAGATCCAGGGGATCGTCGTCAAGCAGGTCATGCAGTCCACCGATACCGACGACAAGGGGAACGCCACCACGTCGAAGACGACGATGGAGATGACCGAGCTGGCCAAGACCTCCTTGGATGCCTCGCTGTTCGAGGTCCCCAAGGGCTACGAAGTCACCGACATGAAGGCGCAGATGGCGGGGTTCGACGCCGAGATGGAAAAGGCCAAGGCCGAGTGCGAAGCCAAGAATGGCAAGGGGAGCGAGAAGTGCACCGCGGCGGGCGAGGGGAGCGACTCGACGGCGAAGATGAAGCCCAAGGACGCCGCCAAGAAGGCGCTTCGCGGGATCTTCAAGAAGCCGTGAGCAAGAAGACCTGAACATCGCGCGCCACCGGCGTGCCAACGAAAGCGCGGGGCTCCCAATCGGGAGCCCCGCGCCTTTTCCGTGATACCCTGTGCGATCCGGCGCCTCCGGGCGCCTCTCGGCAGCGGGTTCCCCCGCGTGGGTGCGACCTATCCGTTCAGGATCAGGATAGTCGCCACGAGGGCCACGCCGATCACGGTCGCCAGAATCAGGCGTCCGCGCGGCGAGATAGCCCCGTTGGGCCGTGCGACGAGGTGCTCGTTGTGCACTTCCCGCTGCCAGATGGGATGGCGCCGCACTTCGATGTGGGAGATCTGCTGCATGGCCCCTCCACTGTGAGGGCTCCGAGGTCCGTACTTCGCGCGGGCCACCAAGGCCGAAGCGCTTTCCCGATAACTACTTGGAAGGAACGACTCCCCGGCCGACCTGTACACTCGGGGCACCCCGAGGCGAGGAGTCACTCACCTTCATTGCAAAGCGTGAGCCGCGTCACCAACGCCCCCGGGACGGTGGCGACGTTGCTCCCCGCTACTCGAGCACCAGGATGGTGAAGTACGTGTCGGCCGGCGCGCCGTCGCCGCGGTTCCAGCACCGCACCGTTGCGTCGAGCGATGAGCCATTCCCTCCGTTAGCCCAACCCGAAACCTGACAGGTGAACAGGCCGCCGCCGTATGGCGAGACGTGAACGGTCTCCGATGCATTCCCGATCTTGGCCAGCCCCGGGAAGGAGACGACGTAGCTTCCGGTGGCCGCATGGGTGATGCGCACCGGCTGCCCCGACGAGGTGCGCTGGTGTTCGAGGCTCGGCGTGTACGTCCCGCCAAGGGCGGTGGCGGGTTCGTTCGACCAGGCGAAGGCAAAGCGTTTCCCCGCGCGTCCGTTCTCCAGCATGAGGAGTGAGAAGCGCGCGTCGGCCAGGGCGCCGCTCGGCGCGTAGCAGATCACGCTCGCCCACACGTCGCCATTCCAGGACGAGACCTTGCACAGGTCCGACGCACCGCCGTAGGTCGAGACGAAGTAGCTCTGCGGCGTGGGATCGGCCTGCCCGTTGAGCTGCACCAGGTAGCTCCCCGCCGTCGAGCGCGAGATGCCGACAGCGCTGTCGAAGGAGGAGTAGGTGTTGCCGGGTTCGGGCGCGTAGTGCGCGGCCGCGTCGCCCGAGACGGTGAAGCCGAGGTGAGACGGGAGCGAGTGCGACCCGACCACGAGCACGGAGAAACGCACGTCGGCGTCGGCGCCGCCAAAGGTGTAGCACGACACCGAGACATCGAGGTCGCGTCCGTTGGCGTTGTTGCCCCAGCCGTTCAGGTTGCAGCGTTCGCCGGCGGAGCCGTTGGGGGTCACCAGCACCGTCTCGCGGAAGGTGCTGTCGACCTTGGCCATCCGTTCGAACGAGACCACGTAATGCCCGGTGGCGAGGTGTGCCACGCGAATGCCGCCGCCCGTCTCGTTGTGCTGGTACGCCGATGTGGGGGCGTAGCTGTTGCTCGTTGATGCGTCGTGCACCCAGGCGTAGGCAAAGCGGCGCGACTCGGCGGTGAGGCGTACCGGCAGCTTGGCCGAGGCGCGGGCGATGCCGGCGGTGGCGGTCACCGTCACCGTGCCATGTCCCTGGCCGACGAGCCGCCCGCCAGGCGCAAAGGTGGCCAGCGCCTCGTTGCCGCTGGTCCAGGTGATGGTCGCCCCGTCCACGGAGCGGCCGGCGCCGTCCCGGGCATCCACCGCCAGCTGCACCGTATCGCCGGCGTAGACGGTCATCGTCACCGGCTGGATGGCCAGCGTCGCAACGCGGTCATTGATGTCGTCCGGCGAGAGGGCGTTGCCCCCCTCGGCGGCGCACCCGGCCAACGCGACAAGTGCGCAGGTGCCCATCACCCGCGACGCCTTTTCCCGCAGCGCACTTCCGACTACCGACACAGACTTGGACATGAGTTCCCCCAGCGGACACGATGACTGCTTCCTGCCCGGGAGTGTCGGCAACTCCGGTACGGGAACTAAACGTCACGCCGCTGCTCGTGACCGTCACGCGCAAAGCGGGCCGGCTTCCCCGAGGGAACCGGCCCGCCGCGCCTGCTGTGCGCCGTGCTTCAGTAGTTCATGACGTCGCGATAGGCGCGCGAGAAGTCGTCGATCTGCGGGAGGATGGCGTCCTCGAGCTGCGGGGCGTATCCCACGAAGGTGTCGGTGCTGGCCACGCGCTTCACCGGCGCGTCGAGCCAGGCAAAGCATTCGTCGGCAATGCGCGCGGCGATCTCGGCGCCGTAGCCCCACGAGAGCGAGTCCTCGTGGGAGACGATCACGCGGTTGGTCTTCTTCACCGAGGCGTAGACCGTCTCCTCGTCCCACGGCGACAGCGTGCGCAGGTCGATCACCTCGACCGAGATCCCTTCCTCGGCGATCTGGTTGGCGGCGGCCAGGGCGCGTTGCAGCGTGGCACCATACGTGACCAGCGTCACGTCCGAGCCGGGGCGCACGATCTTCGCCTTGCCGAACGGGATCATGAAGTTCGGCCCGGGATACGCTGCCTTGTTGTAGGTCTGGCGGTAGAGGTGCTTGTGCTCGAGGAAGATGACCGGGTCGTCGCAGCGAATGGCGGTGCGCAGCAGCCCGTTGGCGTCGAGCGCGGTGGCGGGACACACCACGCGCAGCCCGGGGTTGTGCGTGAAGAGCGACGCCCCCGTTTGCGAATGATAGATCGCGCCACGGATGTAGCCGCCGTAGGTGGTGCGGATGACCACCGGCGCAGTGAAGGCGTTGTTGGACCGCCAGCGCATTGTCGCGAGTTCGTCGCGAATCTGCATGAAGGCAGGCCAGATGTAGTCGAAGAACTGGATCTCCACCACCGGCTTGAAGCCGCGCGCCGCCAGACCAATGGCCCGGCCCACGATGTTGGCCTCGGCGAGCGGGGAGTTGTAGACGCGCGTCGAGCCAAACTCCTGCTGCAGCCCGTGCGTGACCTTGAAGACGCCCCCCTTCCCCTTGACCTTCCCCATGTAGGCTTCGCGTGAGACATCCGCCACGTCCTCGCCAAAGACGACGATGCGCGGATCGCGCCGCATCTCGTCCTTCATGCAGGCGTTGAGGAGGTCGACCATCGTCGTCGCGTTCCCAGAGAACTGCGGATCGTCCTCCGTATCGAACGACTCGCTCGTGGGATCGACGTCGGGCGAGTACACGGCGTAGTGGACCGTGCTCGCGTCGGGTTGTGGCTGGCCCAGTGCGTCGTCGGTGGCGGCGAGGACCTGCGCGTCGACATCGTCGCGGATGGCCTGGATCTCTTCTTCCGTGGCGAAGCCGTTGTCGACCAGCCAGCGCGGGAAGTGCGTGACGGGGTCGCGCGCCGCGTCGGCGGCCCGCTCCTCGGGGGGACGATACAGCACCTCGTCGTCCGACAGCGAGTGCGAGTACGGGCGAATGACGTGCGCGTGCACGAAGGCCGGCCCCTTGCGATCGCGGACGTGCTGCACCGCGCGCTGCATCACCTCGTAGCTGGCGAAGAAGTCACAGCCATCGACCTCCTGCACGTAGAGGTCGGGGAAGGAGCGCACCAGCTTCGAGATCGAGCCGCCGGCGGTGTTCACCTCGACCGGGACCGAGATCGCGTACTGGTTGTCCTGAATGCAATAGATGATGGGGAGCTTGAGGTTGGTCGCCGTGTTGAGGCTCTCCCAGAACTCGCCCTCGCTCGTGGTCCCGTCGCCCGAGGAGACATACACGATCTCGTCGCCGTGCACCCCGTCGGTGAGGCCGAGGTCGGTGAGGCGCCTGATCCCCTCGGCACAACCTACGGCTTGCAGGAACTGCGTCCCCGTGGGCGACGAGTTGCTCACGACGTTGAGCGCCTTGTGCCCGAAGTGCGAGGGCATCTGCCGTCCGCCCGAGTTGGGGTCGATGGCTGCCCCCACCGCTTCGTACAGCATCTCCGCGGGTGTCATCCCCAGGCTGAGCACCAGGGCGCGATCGCGATAGTACGTGTAGAACCAGTCGTACGCGGGACGCAACAGGAACCCCGCGGCGGCAAGCACCGCTTCGTGCCCGGCGCCGGAGATCTGGAAGAAGATCTTGTTCTGTCGCTTGAGCTGGATCTCCTTGTCGTCGATCCGGCGCGACAGGAGCATGACCCGGAAGGCCTGCTGAAGCTGTTCGCGCGAAAGGCCAGAGGCGTGCGTCCGCTCCGTTCTGGTCGAAGTAGCCATGGGACTCGCGTGAGATGGAGGGTGCGGCAATCGCCGTAATCTACGTCGGCTGCGCGGACAACGAAGACTGGGTGTGTCCACCGTTGGCGCCCGCACGGCGGCGGCCAGAATCGCCGGTGCGGCGATGCGCACTCGTCCGAAGTTTCGTCGCGTTCATCACTGCCGCGAGGGCCCCACGAGGCGGTTCTGCAAGCTCTTTTCCTTCAGCGTCTTGGCCGCGCTCACCGTGACGGCGCCGGCGTCGGGTCAGAGCCTCGAGGGCAGGGGATCGAGGCGTGTCGCCGGAGCGCGAAGGGACTTGGCGCCACCGAGCCGGCCGACACGAGCGACACGCCCGAGGGACGTCAACACAACTGTCGTGTCGAGCTGGTGATATGGTAGGCGCCGGCGGAGTGCAGCGGAGAGCGACGTCGCGCGGGCGCGCCAAGTGGGGCGCGCTCGCCTCGTTCCAGGGGTGCTTGCCCATCCAACCGGGTGGGGAAACGCGCTGAATTGCCCGTTTAGTTGATGGCACTTCTCCTGCTCAATACGCGCGCGTCACCTCAGGAGCGCCTGCCATGTCTCTCCCAACCAAGTCCTGCATCTTCTGCGACCTGATCAATGGGGCGGGAGAAGTCTCGATGTGCTACGAGGACTCCCGGGCGATCGCCTTCATGGATGTCCAGCCCGTGAACCTCGGCCATGTGCTCGTCGTGCCGCGCGAGCATTACGAGTCGCTGAGTGACATCCCGCCCGAATTGGCGATGCACCTGTTCGACGTTGCGCTTCGCTTGTCGCCCGTGGTGCGGCGGCTGCACGGGAGCGACGACCTCAACCTCGTGGTGAACTCCGGAGGCGCCGCGGGACAGAACGTCTTTCACTACCACGTGCACCTGATTCCACGCACGGTGGGCGATGGCTTCGACATTCCGCTGCCGTTTGCCGGCTCGACGATGCCCGACCGCACGCTTCTCGACGCGATGGCGGCACGGATCATCGCCGAGCTGCGCGACCCGGTGCGCCAGCAGATTGCCCGGCGGCTTTCGTCGATTCGGGTGTGACGAGTGGACGGGGCGGCCGCGACTGGTGCGTGACCGATGCGTGACGACTGCGCGAGCGCTCGGCGTCCGCTGCTCCCACTTGCGCAATGAATCGTTATGCACCAATAGTATCGTGACGCGGGTCGCCCGACCCGCTGCATAACGGGAGGGGAATGCCGCGAGTTCGCGACCACGCTCTCTGCGAACCCACTGTGCCGCGACGCTGTTCGCGGCGCCACGCATCGCCTCCCCCACACACGCGACACCCCGCCCCGGACATTCCCGGGCGGGGTGTCGTCTTTTCCGGCGAGGTGCAATGTCTCGACGTGGAATGCTCCGGGTGGTTCATCCTCGAGTGCCGCGCGGCCGTCGCCCCGACGACGCGCGTGCGCGCCAGCTTCACTTCCGCGATGCCAAGCGCGCGCTCAAGCACGCGGCGATGCGCGATTGCGGTCGGCGGTGCGTGTACTGCGCCGACCGGCTCGCCCTCGAGGCGGCCACGCTGGACCACGTCTATCCTCTCGCCCGCGGCGGCAACCATGCGCCTGGCAACGTCGTCACGGCTTGCGCGCGTTGCAACCGGCTCAAGGGAGACATGCTGCCGCACGAGTTCTTCGCCCGGCATCCCTGGGCGGGGGCCAACTTTGTGCGGTACGCGCGAGCGGTGCACCGGGCGCTCAAGCGCGGTGCGCGACGGGCGGTGAGCCTGGCGTACGCGGCATGATGCACCCTGAAGCGCCAGCCGGCTAAGGCGACGATCGTTGCACCTGCGCAACGTCGTGCGAATGGCACGGCGCGCGCGCCACACAGTGATGTCGCAGTCGCGCCCACCTTCGGGGGCCTCTCGCGCGAGGGCGCGAGGTCGGCAGGGCAGTGCCGGGTGCCTGGTCCAGCGTCGGGTCTCGATTCTGGACGCGATGATATGGCGATATCACCCAGTTCGTGTCGGAAGAAGTCCTGACCTGAGGGCCCTGGAACTGTGACGCAGGTCGCAAGTGATGCTCGTCTGCCGCTTTCGGCGCCGAGCATCGTCTCGCGAGCGTCTTTCCGCGCGCGCCCGGTTCAGATGGCACGGGACTTCCTCTCCGGCGACGCAGTTGTGGTGTCTCTCCGAGCAATCCTTGTATGCGCCTGAACGCAAATTCCCTCGCCTTCGGGCGGGTTTTCATGCTGTCGTCCGCTGTGGCTCTCGCGGCGACGAGCCCAATCCTCCCGGCGAAGGCGCAAGGCGCTGATGGTGGCTGGGGAGCGCTGCCGTCGTCGCGTGGCGCGATGCGCGCGTCAACCGGCTACGCGATCGGACGCCCGGCGAACGCTGTGGTTTCGCGAACCCTCGCCGCCGGCGCCGCGAGCGGCGCCAAGAGCGACGCCACGACCAGCGCCGCGCGGGCCGGGAGCGCCTTCTTCGCGGGGATCGCCGGCAACGTCATCAAGACGGTGAGCGATCTCAATGGCGGGAACGTCCTTGCCGGCGACGTCCTGGAGTACACGATCACGGTGGCCAATACTGGCCCTGACAGTCTGCGTGGCGTGGTTTTTCGTGATTTCATGCCGACCGGGACGACCTACGTCGCGGGCTCGATGGTGGTGCTGTCGGGCGCAAATGCGGGGGCCAAGACCGACGCTAGCGGTGACGATCAGGGGATCTGGGACTCAGGGCTGAAGCGGGTGAGGATCATGCTCGCCACCGGTGCCACATCGGCGGCGGGGGGGACGATGCAGGTGGGTGACGCGACGTCGGTGCGTTTCCGGACGCGCATCAATGCGGGGACCGCGCCCGGGACGGTCATCTCCAACGAGGCGTCGGTGGTCTATCTCGACCCGATCACCTCAGTCGTGCGGGAGGTGCACTCGCGCCCGCCGGGCGGAGACCCGTTGGGTGAGCCGACCACGATAACCGTTGGCACTCCGGATCTCTCCATCGCCAAGACGCACGCCGGGACCTTCTATCGTGGGCAGCCGGCGCAATACACGCTTACAGTCAGTAACGTCGGGACGGCGCCGACGACGGCGGCCATCTCGTTCAGCGACGTCCTCCCGGCCGGCCTCACGCCCACCGCCGCCGCCGGCGCCGGCTGGAGCTGCACGGTAGTCGCGCAGACCGTCAGCTGCACGCACCCCGGACCCGTGGCGAACGGAGCCTCACTCCCGGCGGTCACGCTTTCCGTGAACGTCGCGGCCAATGCCGCCGCCAACCTGACCAACACCGCTACCACATCCGGCGGCGGTGAGACCAACACCGGCAACAACAGCGCGTCCGACCCGACCGCCATCGCCGATCCGCCGATCGACCTGGCGATCGCGAAGTCGTCGTCGCCCGCGACGTTCTCCGTCGGGAGCAATGCGACGTATACGCTCAACGTCAGCAACGTCTCGAGCTATGCCACGACGGGGGTCATCACCGTCACCGACGTGCTCCCCGCCGGCCTCACATACGTCTCGGCCAACGGCACGGGGTGGTCGTGCGCCTTCGCGGCCGGGACGCTGACGTGTACCGCGCCCGGGCCGCTCGCGGGAGGTTCGTCGCTCAACGCCATCACGCTGACCGTTGCGGTTGGCGCGGGCGCTGCGCCGTCGGTCGCCAACACGGCAACTGTCGGCACGACGGTGCCCGACGCCGATCCCGCCAACAACACGTCGACGGCGACCAATCCTGTCGCCGTTCCCACGCCCGACCTCTCGATTGCCAAGAGCCACAGCGGGAGTTTCGCTGTCGGGAGCACGGGGAGCTTCACGCTCACCATCACCAACGCGGGGAACCTCGCCACGGCCGCGACCACGACCGTGACCGACGTGCTCCCCGCCGGCCTCACCTTCGCCTCGGCCTCGTCAGGCACGTTCACGTGCGCGCATGCGGCGGGGACGGTCAGCTGCACGCGCACGACGCCGATCGCGATCGCCGAGGTCGCGACCATCACGCTCGTCGTCAACGTGACGGCGGCGGCGCTCCCGGGCGTCACCAATACGGCAACGGTTGCGGTCCCGGGTGACGGGAACAACGCCAACAACAGCGCGTCGGACCCGGTCAGCGTCGTCGCTCCTGATCTGGCGATTGCCAAGAGCGCGACATCGGCGCTGACGGTGGGCGCGAATGCGACGTACTCGCTCACGGTCTCGAACGTCTCGTCCACGGCGACGACGGGGACCATCACGGTGAGCGACGTCCTGCCCGCGGGGCTCACCTTCGTCTCCGCTGCGGGGACGGGGTGGAGCTGCGCCAACGCGGCCGGCACCGTCAGCTGCACCACTCCGGGGCCGCTGGCGGGTGCTGCCTCGCTCCCGTCGATCACGCTCACCGTTGCGGTGGCGGCGGCGGCGCTGCCGAGTGTCAGCAACACCGCGAGCGTCTCGACGCCGGGCGATGTGAACAGCGCCAACAACAGCGCAACGGTGAACACGGCGGTATCGCCGGCACCGGTTGTCGACCTGGCCATCACCAAGAGCCACGTCGGCACGCCGTCGGTTGGGGGGAGCCAGCTCTTCACCATCCAGGTGACCAACGTCGGCACCGCCTCGACGACCGGGGCGATCAGCGTGACCGACAACCTCCCGGCCGGGCTGACCTTTGTCTCGGGGAATGCCGCAGGCTGGGGCTGCAGTGCGATCGGCCAGGCCGTCAGCTGCACCAGCGGCGGGACCATGGCGCCCGGCGCGTCGGTGTCGATTGCCCTCACGGTGGGTGTGGGGGCGGCGGCGGCGCCCGCGGTGACCAACACCGCGCACGTGGCCACCGCCGGCGATGCGAATGCGACCAACGACACGGCGAGCGATCCGCTGACCGTGGTCGCGCCCGACCTCACGATTGCCAAGGCGGCCGGTGGGGCGTTCGTGGTCGGGAGCAATGCGAGCTACACCCTCGACGTGTCCAACGTGGGGACGGGAAGCACGACCGGGGCGATCACCGTCACGGACGTCATCCCCGCCGGGCTCACCTACGTCTCCGCCAGCGGGACGGGATGGAGCTGTTCCTTCGCTGCGGGCACCGTCAGCTGCACCACGCCGGGGCCGGTGGCCGCGGCGGCCTCGCTCCCGACCATCACCCTCACCGTCACGGTGGGCGCCGGCGCGCAGCCCAGCGTCGTGAACTCGGCGAGCGTTGCCACGCCCAATGACATCGACGCCGGCAACAACAACGCGAGCGTGACCACGCCGGTCGGCGTCGCGCCCGTGATCGACCTTGCCATCACCAAGTCGCACGTCGGGAACTTCGTCCTTGGCGGCACCGGCAGCTACACCCTGCTGGTGCGCAATGTCGGGACGATTGCCACCACCGGTGCGATCACCGTCAGCGACAACCTCCCGGCCGGGCTGTCGTTCATCTCGGGGAGCGGGAGCGGCTGGAGCTGTTCCGCCGCCGGCCAGGCCGTCAGCTGCACCAACGGCGGCCCCATCGCCGCCGGGGCATCGAGCACCATTGCCCTGTCGGTAGCCATCGCGCCGTCGGCGCCGTCGTCCGTCACCAACACGGCGACCGTGGGCACGCCGGGCGATGCGAATGCCGGCAACAACACGTCGTCCGATCCGACCACGATCGCCAGCGGCGTCGACCTCGCGATCTCCAAGACCAGTACGTCGCCGATGACGGTGGGGCAGAACGCCCGCTACCTCCTCGACGTGACGAACCTCGGCCCTGGCAGCACGACCGGGACTATCACCGTCACCGACATCCTCCCCGCGGGGTTGACCTACGTCTCCGCAGCGGGCACCGGCTTCACGTGCGCGGCTGCCGGGCAGACCGTCACGTGCACCGCACCTGGCCCGATGACGGTCGGACAGAGCGTGGGGATCACGCTCACCGTGGCGGTGGAGGGCGCGGCGCTGCCGACCGTGACCAACACGGCGCGTGTTGCCACGCCGGGCGACATCAACCCGGACAACAACACCAGCAGCGTCTCCACGAGCGTGGCATCGGGGATCGACCTGGCCATCGGCAAGGTGGCCGGGACGCTCATCACCGGGACCAACGGCACCTTCACGCTCGACGTGCGGAACGTGGGGACCGGGGCCACGACGGGGACCATCACCGTCAGCGACAACTTGGCCAGTGGCCTCACCTTCGTGAGCGGGACCGGCAGCGGCTTCTCGTGCAGCGCCGCGGGGCAGCTCGTGACGTGCACGCGCGCCACCTCGCTCGCCCCCGGGCAGTCGGTGAGTCTCGTGCTCACCGTTGCCGTCAGCGCCAGCGCCGGCACCGCGATCGCCAACACGGCAACGGTGTCCACGCCCGGCGACTCCAACCTTCCGAACAACACTGCCACGGTGGGACCGGTGACAGTGGGGACGCCGGCGCCGGATCTCGCGATCGCCAAGGACGTGAGCGGGACGATCGTGGCCGGTAGCAATGCGACGTTTGTCATCACCGTCAACAATCTGGGGCAGGGGAGCACGACGGGCCCCATCACCGTCACGGACAACCTCTCGCCGGGGCTCACCTACGGTTCGGCCGCGGGGGCGGGGTGGAGCTGCCAGGCAGCGGGGCAGCTGGTGACGTGCACCAACCCGGGCCCGCTGGCGCCGGGCGCCACCAGCACGTTGCAGCTGACCGTGCACGTCGCGCCGGGGCTCACCTCGCTGGCCAACAGCGCGTCGGTGACCACCACCGGCGACGCCAACAGCGGGAACAACACCGCCGGCACCGGGAGCGTCGACGTTGCCCCGGCGCCGGATCTCGCCATCGCCAAGGTGGCGGTAGGGACGTTCAGCATCGGGCAACCCGCCAGCTACAACCTTACGGTCTCCAACGTCGGTGCCGGTGCCACGATCGGGACGATCACGATCACCGACAACCTGCCGCCCTCGCTGCAGTTCGTCTCGGCCACCGGGCCTGGGTGGAGCTGCAGTGCGGCGGGGCAGCTGGTGACCTGCACCAACCCCGGGCCGATTTCCGCCGGGGCCAGCAGCACCGTCACCCTCACCGTGAGGCCGACGGCGGCCGCCGCGCCCTCCGTAACCAATACGGCGAGCGTCGCGACGCCCGGCGACACCAACGATGCGAATGACACCGGCTCCGCCACCACGCCGGTGGGCGGGACGGTCGACCTCGCGCTGGACAAGACCGGTCCTGACAGCGTGACCGTTGGCGCGTCGGCGTCGTACACGCTCGCCGTGCGCAACGTGGGATCGCTCCCCACGACGGGGGTGATCACCCTCGTCGACACGCTGCCGCCGGGGCTCACCGCCCAGTCGGCGTCGGGGGGCGGCTTCAGCTGCACGATCAACGGCTTGGTGGTCACCTGCACGCGCTCCAACCCGCCATTGCAGCCGAGCGAGGGGGCAACGGTCACCATCACCGCCCTGGTCACGGCTGCGGCGAGTTCGCCACTCCTCAACCGCGCCTGCGTCGCCAACGCGCCTGACGCGAACAGCGCCAACAACTGCGATGCCGTCTCGTCCGGCATCGCCGGCGGCTTCGACCTCGTCCTCGTGAAGGATGTCGTCGGAACGCTGGAGATCGGGAAGCAGGGGCGCTTCACGCTCGACGTGCGCAACGTGGGGGCGGCTCCGGCCGCACCGACGATCAGCGTCGTCGACACGCTGCCGCCAGGGCTCACCTTCCTCTCCGCCAGCACCAACGACTGGATGTGCGCCGCGGCCGGGCAGGTCGTCACCTGCCTGCGTTCCACCTCGCTGGCGCCGGGTGCCACGAGCCACATCGACCTCAACGTCAGCGTCTCGGCGCTCGCCGTTCCGTCGGTCACCAACTGCGCCGTCACCGCGGCGCCTGACGAGTCGGGGTCGCGCCTCAACAACCGCAGTTGCGTGACGGTCCCCGTCGCCAGCCCGGCTTCCATCGACCTCGTCAAGCAGGTGTCCAAGTCGGAAGTGCAGGTCGGCGACGCGGTCGACTACACCGTGACCGTGACCAATACCGGCGGGCGTGACATCACCGACCTCGTGGTGAGCGATACGCTGCCAGGGGGCTTCCGCTACGAAGCGAAGTCGGGGCGCCTCGGCAATGCGGCCCTTGCCGATCCCGCCGGCTCGCCAGGCCCGCTGCTCACCTTCACGCTCGGGCGTCTGGCGCGTGGCGCGTCACTCACGCTGTCGTATCGCGTGCGCGTGGGCGCGGGGGCGCGAGCCGGTGTGAACACCAACGTCGCCGTCGCCAGCAGCCCGGGGGGCGGCACCAGGTCGCAGCCCGGTTACGCCTCGACGCGCGTCCTCGCCGGCCTCTTCCAGGAGCGCGGTGCGATCATCGGCAAGGTCTACACGCAGTGCAACTGCTCGTTCGCGCGCCAGGACGCCGGCGAGATCGGCATCCCGGGTGTACGCGTCTACCTGGAGGACGGGTCGTCGGTGGTGACCGACGTGGAAGGGAAGTACTCCTTCTACAACGTCAGCTCGCGACTCCACGTGGTGAAGGTCGATCGCGCCACCCTCCCCGTGGGCGCCGTCCTCACCCCGTTAGGCAATCGCAACGCGGGCGATGGCTGGTCGCGCTTTGCCGACGTGAAGGCCGGCGAGTTGCACAAGGCGGACTTCGCCGAGTCGTCGGGGAACGTCGAGGTGATGGAACGGATCCTCGACCGTCGTCGCGGCGGTGAAGTGAACAACGCGGGCGAACGCGCGGTGCCGTCGTCGTATCCCGCGGCGAGCGTCCTGCCGGTGGCGCAGCCGGCCACCGCGCGCGACACGCTGCGCGGCGAACCACGTGCGGCCTACGACCTCGCCAACGAGCGCGGGTTGCAGGGCACGTCGATGTATGCCGCGTCGCCGCTCCACCCCAAGGGACCGAGCGGTGGCGAGACGCGGGCGTATTCGCCGCTCCTCGGCAATCGCACGCTCACCGATCGCAACTCGCAGCTCCCGGTCACCGCGCTGGCGGCGCGCGAGCGTCGCACCACGACGCCGGCGGCGCCGGGCCGCCTGGAGGTGAACGTCACCCCCGATGCCATCCCGGCCGACGGACAGACGCTGGTACCGGTGTATGTCCGCGTGGTCGATGCCGCAGGAGAGCCGGTGAAGGGGACGATCGCGGCCACGCTCGAGTCGTCGCTTGGACGTTGGATCAATGCCAGCGCCCTCGAGGTGGCCAACCAGGGATTGCAGGTCACGCTGCAGGATGGGCGTGGCGCCTTCTTCCTTACCGCTCCTGGTGAACCGGGGCGCGGAGAGCTGCGTGTCACGACCGACTTCGGCGACGTGACGCTTCCGCTCACCTTTGTCCCCTCGGCGCGCCAGCTGACCATGACCGGGTTGCTCAACGCCCGCGTCGACCTGCGCGCGCTCCTCTCGGGCGACAACGCCCTGGCCGCCGATGCCGACGGCTTCGAGGAAGCGCTCCGCGACTGGAGCGTGGATCGCAACGACGGCAAGGTGCGCGCGGGTGCGCGCGGGGCGCTCTTCCTCAAGGGGCGCGTCGCGGGTGACAAGCTGCTCACCCTGGCCTACGACTCCGAGCGCGATCGCGGACGCACGTACTTCCGCGATATCCGCCCGGATGAGTTCTATCCGACATACGGCGATGGCGGCTTGCGCGAGTTTGACGGGCAGTCGCGCCGTCGATTCTACGCGCGCCTCGACAACGGGACGTCGTATACGCTGTTCGGCGACTTCCAGACCGCGCGCGCCGACGAGCGTCGCATGCTGTCGGCATACGATCGCACCCTCAACGGTGCGGTGCAGCACTTCGACGGCTCGCGCGGACGGGCCACGCTCTTTGCCAGCCAGGGACGCGGGAGCCAGGTGGTCGATGAGATCGCCGGGCGCGGGATCTCCGGGCCGTACGCGCTCACGCGCTCCAACGGCCTGATGAACTCCGAGCGTGTCGAGATCGTCGTGCGCGACCGGAACCAGCCGTCGGTGATTCTCTCGCGCACGCCGCTCACGCGCTTCGCCGACTACACGATCGAGCCGCTCACCGGACGCCTCCTCCTCCGCAACCCGGTGCCAAGTGCCGACGCCAACCTCAACCCGGTCTCCATCCGCGTCACGTATGAGACAGAGTCGGCCGGTGAGAAGTTCTGGGTGTACGGCGGCGATGCCTCGCTCCGCCTGACGAGTCGATTCGAGGTGGGCGGCAATTATGCCCGCGATGAGAACCCGTTGCAGCTCACGTCGATGGCGGGGCTCAACGCCACGGCGAAGCTGGCGAGCGGGACGTACCTGATGGGCGAGTGGGCGCGCACCGACGTTGCCAACGTCGTCGGGACCGCCTCGCGCATGGAGCTGCGACATCAGTCCGACCGCATCGAGGGGAGGGCGTACGCGGCGCACAGCGACGCGGAATTCAACAACGCCTCGTCCACGTTCCATGGCGGGCGCACCGAGTTCGGCGGACGCTTCACGGCGCGCCTCGACAGCACCACGCGCCTGGTGGGCGAGGCGCTGCACACCGAGGACGAGGTGCGCGGTGCCTCGCGCAAGGGGATGCTCCTCGCGCTCGAGCGCCAGCTCAACCGTGCGTGGCGCGCCGAGTTCGGCTATCGCTACGCGAAGGAAGACGGGAGCGTGTCGCCGGGGCAGTCGGCGCTCGTCCCCGTGGACCGTGACGTGAGCGCGCTGCGCGGGCGCCTGACGTGGACGCTGCCGCAGCAGACGCGGAGCGCGCTGTTCGCCGAGTACGAGCAGGACGTGCGCGACGCCTCGCACCGCGGTGCGTTAGGCGGCGAGTACCTCCTGTCCAACCGTGCACGCCTCTATGGGCGCCACGAGTGGCTGACCGGGGTCGAGGGGGCGTACGCCACCAACCTTGGCACCACGCAGCAGTACACCGTGTTCGGCATCGACGCCGACTACCTCAAGAACACGCGCATGTTCAGCGAGTACCGTGCGCGCGATGCGTACAGCGGGCGCGATGCCGAGGCGTCGATCGGATTGCGCAACCGGTGGGCGTTGGGGCCGGGGCTCATCGTCAACACGAGCTTCGAGCGTGTCTCGCCGCTGTTTGCCGGGACGCCGAACAATGCGCTCGGGACGCAGGGCGACGCGCTGGCCGTGACCGGCGGCGTCGAGTGGACCAGGCCGTCGCTGTGGAAGAGCACCGCGCGCCTCGAGTTCCGCAATGCCGACACCGGCGACAACATGCTCGCCTCGTTTGGGTACGCGAGGAAGCTCACGCGTGACTGGACGTTCCTCGGCCGCACGCTGTGGGACGTGGCCGACGCGCAGAACAACCAGACTCGCGGCTGGTCGCAGGTTGGCTTTGCCTGGCGCGAGACCGACCGCAATCGCTGGAACGCGGTGATGCGCTACGAGCACAAGCTCGAGCACAACGGGGCGCTGGCCTCGACGCCGCAGAACGAGACCATGGCGCACATCCTGGCGGGGCTCGTCAACCTGCAGGCCACCGATCGCCTGACGCTCTCCGGTCGGTATGCGGCCAAGTCGGCGCGTGACGTGGTGGGGGTGACGTCGACGCGGAGCACCTCGCAGCTCTTCATGGGGCGCGGCATTCTCGACCTCACGAAGCGTGTCGACGCGGGGGTGATCGGTTCGCTGCTTGCGACCGATGGTCTCTCGTCGCGCCAGTACGGACTCGGTGGGGAGCTGGGCCTCATCGTGATGAAGAACCTTCGCATCGCCGGCGGCTACAACCTGTTCGGCTTCACCGACAAGGACCTCAACACCTTCGGCACCACCCGCAAGGGGGCGTACCTCGAACTCGGCTTCAAGTTCGACGAGTCGCTGTTCGGGCTCGGCGCGACTCCCGCGCCGTGCGAGACTGCCTGCCGTACCGGGGGGAAGGACGAATGAGCATGACCTACCTGCGCCGTGCGCCTCGGGCGTGGCAGGCGCTTGCCGCGCTGAGCGTGGGCGCGACGCTCGCGGCCTGCGCGCACGCGCCTGCCGCGGGCGCACGCCTGCCGTCAGCTGCACCGTTGACGCCGGTGTCGGCACGCATCACCGATGAGGCGATCGCCCGTGATCTTGCCACCATCGCCGCGCACGAGCGTCAGGTGCTGACGCTCGCGTCGGCCGCGCCGGGGTCGCCGTCGCGGTTCCGCCTGGCGCGGCGCGCGCTCCAGTACCTGGCGCTGGCGCGTGCCGCCTACGAGCGCAACGATCGCTCGACCTTTCCCGACGATGCCCTGGCGTGGGCGCGGGCTGACATCGACGTGTTGTCACGCGACGCGGCAGCCACCGAGCCGTCGTCGGCGGTCCCCGTTCCCGTCGCAGCAATCGCGTCGCACGCCTTCCTGGGCGGCGCAGCGTGTCGCGTGGAGCCGGTGTCCGCGTACACCGCTGCACTCGATGGTTTGGAAAAGGCGCTGGTCGTTCCCGAGCGACCGGCACCGGTTCCGGTGGAAGACCGGCCGCTCCCGCCGCGCCCCGCCGCGCGGTGCGAGGGGCCGGAACGCCTCACCGGGGTTCCCGGGATGGTGCACTTCGCGCTCGACCGCTCGATCCTCTCGCCGGCCACGCGCGAGGTGCTCGATCGCGCGGCCGCCGCGCTGGCGCCCTACCCGGGCGTCCGCGTGCGCCTGTCGGGACACACCGACGTGCGAGCCAGCGAGGCGTACAACCAGGCACTCTCCGAGCGGCGCGTCAACGCGGTGCGTGACTACCTGGCGTCGCGCGGCGTCGCGGTCGAGCGCCTGGAGTCGTCGGCGCGGGGCGAGGCGCAGCCGCTGGTTGGTGGATCGCTCGCACGCGACCACGCCCGCAACCGTCGCGTGGAGCTTCGCTACGTGCTCTGCGACGGGAGCGAGGTCCCGCTGGACGAGGAACTCTCCGACCTGCAGCTCGAGGCACGCCGCAAGCGGGTCATCCCCCGCGAGAAGTAGGCAAGCCATCGCGGAGATTGCCGCCTGACGACGAGGCCCCCGCATCCGTACTGGGTGCGGGGGCCTCGTCGTCTCGTCAGCTGCACTCGGCTATTCCTTGCGCACGAACGACACCTGCGCCATGATCGCCGATCGCTCGCCACAGCCATCCTCCACCGGGGCCAGGCGCACCGTCTTGCCATCGTCGGAGATCGTGAGCTTGTACTTCGCCGTGCCTGGACACATGAGCGACCCCTCCAGGTCATTCCACGTCAGGTGCTCGCCCTCGTAGGCCATGCGCGAGCGCGTCATCATCATCCCGCCTTGCTCGATCACCATGATCGAGTCGCCTTCGAAGCGGGCGGTGAACACCGAGACGTCCATGCCGCCGGAGAAGTTCTGGTCGGCGACGACCTGATAAGTCCCGGGAGCGATGCGGCGAGGCGCGGCCGCCTGCGCGGACGCGATGGATCCAACAGCGCTCACGGCGGCGGCGGCGCCAACAACGAGGATCGTGATGGCGAGACGGCGAAGGCGAGGAATCATGAAGACGGTGCCCGTGAAGGGTTGCAGCTCCGGCGCGCGGGAGGCGCGCGACAACTATACATCGCAAGCGGCCGCTCCGCCCCGCCACTGAGCGACAACTAAAGAACTAGTTGACAGTCCGCCCGGCATGCGCCATTTTCTACGAGACTTCTAGTAGGAGACTGACGTGGACGAGATCGTCTTCACGGGACGCGAACTGGACGTGATGGCCGTGCTGTGGGCCCGAGGGCCGAGCACGGTCGCCGAGGTGCGCGACAGCCTTGACGATGACCTCGCGTACACCACCGTCCTCACCGTGCTGCGCACGCTGGAATCGAAGGGGCACGTGACGCACGATCCCGAAGGGAAGGCGCATCGCTACTCCGCGCAGGTGGCGCGCGATGCGGCGGGGCGCTCCGCGTTGGGGCGCATCGTCGACAAGATCTTCGGTGGGTCGCGCGAACTCCTGCTGGCGCAACTCGTCGGCGAACGGGAGGTCGACGAGGCCGAACTCAAGCGGCTCCGGCGAGTCCTCAACGAGCGGCTGAAGGACAGCGGGGGGGGCCGATGATCGGCGCATGGATGGCGTATGCGATCCTGGTTGGCGCATGCGCGACGGCTGCGGCACTGGCCCTGGAGCCGCTCGCCGCCGCGCGGGGACTCCCTCGCCGAGCCGCCTGGCTGGCCGCGCTCGCCGCCGCGCTGCTCGTCCCGCTGGCGGTGGCGATTCGCCCCGTTGCTGCTGGCGGTGGCCCCTCGGGCGCGTTGCTGCTCCCCGCAGTTGGAGGCGCCGCCACTGGTGCCCTCCCCGCCGCGGCGACGATCGATTGGGACCGCTGGCTCCTCGTGGCGTGGGCCGTGGCTTCACTCGGCGTCCTCGCCTCCCTGGCGTCGAGCGCGATCGCGCTCTGGCGCTCCACTGCGCGCGCTCGCTCCGCCATGGTCGATGGCGCGCGCGTCGCGCTCACGGCCGAGACGGGCCCCGGTGCACTCGGCTTCGGCGCGACACGCATCGTCATGCCCGAGGCGCTGATGTCGCTCGATCCCACGCGTCGCGCGCTGCTGGTGCGCCACGAACGCGAGCACGTGCTCGCTGGCGACCCGCACCTGCTGCTGGCGTCGCTCGTCGCGGTGGCGCTCCTGCCATGGAATCCCGCGCTCTGGTTCATTGCGCGCCGCCTGCGAGTGGCGCTCGAACTCGACTGCGACGCGCGGGTGCTGGCGTCGGGCGGCGATGTGCGCGCCTATGGCGAGTTGCTCCTGACGGTCGCGGCCGCGCGACGCCCGCCACGGCTGGCGGCGTACCTGGCGTTCGCCGCCGCCCCCTCTCCCCTCGAAAAGAGGATCCGTGCCATGTCCAATGCCCGTCGTTCACTTGCTCCCATGCGCCAACTCTCGTTAGGACTGGTGGCCGTCGCGGCCGTCGTGACCGCGTGCGAGACGCGGCGCCCAGAACCGGTCGCCCCCGTCCCATCGTTCTCGGTTTCCAATGGGAAGGCGACCGCTTCCCCGGCAACCAGCGCCACCGCCAGCGACTCGGCCCGGCGACAACTGGGCACCGAGATCCGCGAGCGCGTTCCCGCGCCCACGCTCAACGGCAACGCCAACGATCCGCTGCTGATCGTCTACGATGCCGACGGAAACACCGTGCTCTCCGGACGGCTGGGGGCGCGCGACGCGAACGGCAAGACGATCCTCGACTCGATTCCGGTTCCCGCCGAGCAGATCGCCTCGGTCGACGTGATCAAGTCGGGGGCGATGCTCCCGCCAGAAGCACGCGGGGGATTGATCAAGGTCGTGCTGAAGCGTGAGGCGGGGCCGTTCAGGCGCACGGCCACAGCGCCGACCACCGACATGCTCGTGATCATCCGCGACAGCGACGGGAAGGAGCTGTACCGCGATCAGCTATCGACGCCGGATGCGAAGGGCGCGCCCGGGATGCTGGACAAGCTTCCGGTGGACCAGGCGTCGATTGCCACGGTCGACGTGATCAAGTCACCGGCCGATCGAGCAGCGGGGCGCGCCGAGGTGCGCATCACGCTCAAGCCCGGGCAGGGGCTCACCGCGAAGCGTTAGGCGCTGGCCGGACCGGGCGTGAACAAGGCGTCGCCCACCACTCGCACCGCGAGCACAAGTCCGGTGGGCGATGCGACGTCGCTCATGATGTCGATATGCGACGTCTCGACCAGCGCACCGTCGCTGGCGTAGAGCGCGAGGGCGAGCGTGTCGCGCGCCTTGCGGTAGCGCTCGCGCTGCTCGTCCGAGGCCCCGTGATCGCCCACGGGGAGGAGGGCGAAGATCGGCTCGACGAGCTCCCAGCCGAGCCCGGGGCGGAAGGTTCCGCGCATCGTGCCGTGCGTGCCGTCGCGCGTGGCGAGGTCGGAGCGGCCGACGATGACGTCGCGGAGCTTGAGGACGAAGGTCACGTGGCGGTTCCCGGTCGGCACGCCGTCAGTAGTCGACCGGGCGCAGGTATGACTCGCCAATCGCCGTTTGCGTGAGCATGGCGACCGTGGGGAGCTTCCGCTTCCAGTGCGTTCCATCGAGCCGTCGGCGCACGAGTGCCACCTCGACTTCGTCAAAGCCGCGCGCGACGAGGTCCGACGCGCTGTAACCGGCAACGAGCCAGTTGAGGATCACGTCGGCGCGCGCGTAACTGATGCCGAAATCTCCCTCGTCGGTCTGCCCCGTGATGAGGTCGGCCGATGCGGGCTTGCTGATGATGACCTCGGGGACGCCGAGGTGGCGCGCGAGGGCCCAGACCTGCGTCTTGAACAGGTCGCCGAGCGGGTTGATGGGAGGTGAGTCGTCGGCGTGCCAGGTGAAGTAGCCAAACAGGCGCTCGGTCTTGTTCCCCGTGCCTAACGGGACGCCGCGCAACGCCGCCGACTGGTCGAAGAGGGCGATCATGCGCACGCGCGCCATCACGTTGCCGCGGCGCGTGCCATCGGCGTCGGGCTCGAGCGCCAGGTAGCCGTCTACCGCGCCGGAGATGTCGAGCGTGCGTGACGGGATGCCGAGCGCGTCGACGACGAGTTGTGCGTGCTCCAGCGATTCCGGGCTCGAGGTCCGGAAGGGGAGGCGGAGCCCGAGGACGTGCTCGGCGCCTAACGCGCGGGCGGCCAGAAAGGCGGTGACGGCGGAATCGACGCCGCCGGAGACACCGACGACCGCCTTGGTGAAGCCGCGGCGCGCCATCTCGTCGCGGATGAAGCGGGTCAGCCAGGCCTCGACCAGCGGGGCGTTGATGGCGAGTGGTGGCGGGCCGCCACCCACATGCGCGCCTGTGCCGTGGTGAGCGGCGGCGCCGGGGGGCGCGGAAGCGCCGGGGGGCGCGGAAGCGCCGGAAGCGCCGAAGGCGGAACTGGGCGCGGGCGCCGACTCTGCCGCGGAAATGATACGGACCGCGGTGAAATGGTGAGGGTGGGGGGTGGGGGTGGGGTGAATGTTTGTTGTCGGGGGGGGGGCCCCGCGCCCCCCCTCATCCCTCTCGTGCGCCGCCAGCGCCGCTCTCTCGCCGCGCTCCGCCGCCGCCAGCGACCGCTGCAAGTGCGGGAGCACCGTGCGCAGGTCGGCCAGCAGCGGCGCGTCGGCGCGCGCCCGCCCGATATCCCCCAGGTCGAGCGAGGTGAGAAGGACCGCCTCCTCCCACTCCGGGCCGCGCACGCGCAGGTCGCCGGCCGGACCAAGCACCGCCGAGCAGCCGGCGAACACCTTCCCCCCTTCGCTTCCCACGAGGTTGGCGAGCGATACGTACACGCCATGCTCCTCGGCGATCTCGCGAATGAGGCGCTCCCACCGCGCCACCGTCGCCGGGCCGGGATGCCCATCGTCGCGCGGGTGGATGCCACGCGCCGGCGCGGCCGCCGACACGAAGATCACCTCGGCGTCATCGAGGGCCACGATGGTGCCGGCCAGCGAATGCCAGGCGTCTTCGCAAATGAGGATTGCCGCGCGTCCCCAGGGCGTATCGAAGGCGCGGATCTCGTGCCCGCGCTCCACGAATCGCTCCTCGTCGAACAGCCCGTAGGTCGGGAGGAAGGACTTGCGGTGCACGTGCAGGACGCGCGGCGCCCCCTCCCCCAGCCGGATGTATGCTGCCGAGTTGTAGAGCGTGCCGCGAAAGCGCTCGTAGAATCCCACCACCACGTCGATGATGCGAAGCGCGCCGCGCACCGAGGCGCCGTACGCGCGGTCGAGATCCGCCGCCAGCGTCCCGGCCGTCACCGCCACATCACGAACACCGCCCTCCACGAAGTAGCCCGACAGCACGGTCTCGGGGAAGTGGACCACCTGTGGTCGCGCGTCGGCGTCGGCGAGTTGGGCGAGCAGGGCGCCGAGGCGCTCGAGGTTCCCCTGATAGTCGCCCTTGCGTGGGTGCAACTGGGCGACGGCGATGGTCACGGTGCGCGGCATGGTGCGAAAGCTGGCGGCCAACGGCGCGTAGGGCAACGCTGGTGACCTGCCGCACAGCCGAGCACGAGGCGAAACAGCTGGTCGCGCTGGGGTATTAGCTTCCGCCCGCCCTCGCCTGCCAGTCGCGCCATTGACGGTGATGCACGTCCTCGCTCCCGTGAACCCGACCCTTCGCACATTGCCGCTCGTCATGCATGCCCGCGCGACGATGAGGCGCGCCGGCGCTCGACTCATCGTGCCGCTCGTCGTCTCGCTGGCGTGGCCGCTGGCGTCGGTGGGCGGGCAGCAGGGGGGTGCCGTGCAGAACTCCACGGGCGAGGCGTGGCAGATCGTGACGATGCCGCAGTCGTCGCAGGTGCTGGCGCGCGACGGCTCGCTCATTGGGGAGATCGGGCGGCAGTGGCGCACGGTGGTGGCGCTGCGCACGCTCCCGCGCTACGTGGCGCAGGCCTTCGTGGCCGTCGAGGACCAGCGTTTCTACCAGCACGACGGAGTGGATCTCGTGGGCGTGGCCGGGGCGCTCAAGGATGCCTTGGGTGGAAGGCTGCGCGGCGCGAGCACCATCACGCAGCAGCTGGTGGGCAACATGCATCCCGACCTCATCGACCGGACCGATCGTACGCCGATGCGGAAGTTGCGCGAGCAGGCGGCGGCCCGGGAGATGGAGCGGCACTACTCGAAGGAGCAGATCCTCGAGGCGTATCTCAACTTCATCCACTTCGGATCGCGCTACTACGGGATCGAGTCGGCGGCGCGTCACTACTTCGGAAAGCCGGCCGCGCGCCTCACGCTGGTCGAGGCGGCAACGCTCGCCGCGCTCCCCAAGGGGCCTGCACTGTACGATCCCGTGCGCCACCCCGATCGTGCGCGCGCGCGCCGTGACCTCGTGCTCTCGCTCATGGCGCAGCAGAAGTACATCACCACCGCGCAGGCAAACGCTGCGCAGCGCGAGCCGGTGGTGACCGCGCCCGACGGGGGACTCGACGCCGCGGCCCCCTACGTGGTGGATGTGGTGCGCGTGCAGGCCGAGCGTGCCGGCGTCAAGCTGGCCGACGGCGGCTTTCGCATCACGACGACGCTCGATCCCGTCATCCAGCGCGCGGCCGACGAGGCGCTGCGCCAGGGGTTGGCCGATGTCGAGTCGCGCCCGGGCTACGGCCACGCGACCTTTGCCAACCGGCCCAAGGGGAGCACCGACTACCTGCAGGGCGCGGTCGTGGCGCTCGATCCCTTCACCGGCGACGTGCGCGCGCTCGTGGGCGGGCGCGACTACATCGAGTCGCCGTACAACCGCGCCGTGAACGGGATGCGGCAGCCGGGGTCGGCCTTCAAGCCGGTCGTCTACGCCACCGCCATCGCCGACTCGCTCCCCGCCAACACCATCGTGGCCGACACCGCGCTGGCGATCCCGCTCCCCAACCGCTCCCCCTACCGGCCGGAGAACGCCGACGGCGAGTTCCTCGGCGCGCTCACCATGCGCGAGGCGCTGGCGCGCTCACGCAACCCGGTCGCCGTGCAGCTGGCGATGCAGGCGGGAATGGATTCGGTGATCGCCATGGCACGCTCACTCGGCATTTCGTCGTTTATCGCGCCGTATCCGTCCAGCGCCATTGGTGCGTCGGTCGTGCAGCCGCTCGACCTCGTGGCCGCCTATGCGACGTTCGCCAACCTGGGGCGGCGCGTGGAGCCGCGCTTCATCGATCGCGTCGAGGACCGCACCGGGAAGATCGTCTGGCAGCAGCGCCCAAACGCCGGGCAGCAGACGCTGGACCCCAAGGTCGCCTTCATCGTGCGCGACATGATGCGCGACGCCGTCGAGCGGGGGACGGCGACGTCGGTGCGACGCTTCGTGCCGTCGTCGGTGCCCGTGGCGGGAAAGACCGGGACCACCAACGACAACGCCGACGTCTGGTTTGTCGGGATGACGCCCGACCTGGTCGCCGGCGTCTGGCTGGGCTTCGACAAGCCGACCCCGATCGCGCGCGGCGCCGCGGGGGGCTCGCTGGCTGCCCCCATCTTCGGGCGCCTCGTGCAGCAGGCCGGCGTTGGGCGGGGCGGCGTACCCTGGCTCCCCCCCGAGGGGCTCGTGGTGGCCGAACTCGACCGCGTGACCGGACAGGTCGCTACCGTCGATACGCCGGCCGACCGGCGCTACGCCGAGTACTTCATTCCCGGCACCGAGCCCCCCATCCTGCGCATGGACGCCTGGCGCATCCTCCGCTTAGGGCCAATCGTGCACTGAAGAACAAGCGCGCCGCGCGCTCCAGCGTGCGGCGCGCTGGCCCACGCGCGGTGTTCCGACGTTGACGCCTGCCTCAGCCGGTGCGAATCGTCTTGAGGAAGCGATCCACCTCGCTGCGCAGCAACTCGGCCATGCGCGAGAGCTCGTCCGAGGCCTGCAGCATCTGGCCGGCGGCGGTGCTCGTCTCGCTCACCGACTCCGAAACGCGCGAGATGCTTCCCGTGACTTGCTGCGTCCCCTGCGCCGCCTCGTGGATGTTGCGGTTGATCTCGTCCGTGGCAAAGCGCTGGTTGTGAACGGCGTCGGTCACCGCGCTCGTGAGTTCGTGCATCTGCGAGATGGTGCCGCTGATCCCGCCAATGGCCTGCGCGGCCTGCTCGCTCGCCTGCTGGATGGCCATCACCTGCGCGCCGATCTCGCTCGTGGCATCGCCCGTCTTGCTGGCGAGGTTCTTCACCTCGGCGGCGACCACGGCAAAGCCGCGCCCCACCTCACCCGCGCGCGCCGCCTCGATGGCGGCATTCAGCGACAGGAGTCGCGTCTGGCTGGCGATGTCGGTGATGAGCTTGACCACGCGCGTGATCTGCCCCGACGCCTTCGTGAGCCCGTTGACGATCTCGTTCGTGTGCTCGGCGGCGCGAACCGCCTCGTGCGCCATGTCCCGCGAGGCGCGCGTCTGCTGCTCGATGTGACCGACCGTTGCCGTGATCTCCTCGGCGGCGGCGGCCACCGACTCCATCGAGCGGCTGGCCTCCTCCGAAGCGGCGGCCACCGTGACCGACTGCTGCGAGGTGTGCTCCGCCGTGCCCGACAGCGACTCGGCCGTGGCGCGCGCCTCGGTGGCCGCTGCGGCCACGTTGTCCACCACCACCTTGATGGCCGCCTCGAATTCATCCGCCAGGCGCAAACGGTCCGCTGCCGCCTCGCGCAGCTGCCGCGACTTCGCCGCCATCTGGTCGGTGGCGCTGTTGATCAGTCGCGCCGCCATGCGATAGTTGCCCAGCAGCCCGCGCTCCAGCACCCGGCGCCAGTACTTCTCGTCGCTGGCGTGCTGCAGCGAGGCGCGGGCCTCGCGCACAAAGGCGTCCGTGAGGTCCAGCAGGTGGTTGATCGAGCGCGACAGGTCGCCTAACGGGCCGTCGCGCCGGATGCCCAGCACACGGTGCTCGAGGTCGCCCTCGGCGGTCTCGCGGCAGACCGCGGTCATGCGGGCGATCCCTTCCCGATACTCGGCCAGCTCAGCGCGCAACGCATCGCGCTCGGCGACGGCTTCGTCCCGCTCCTGACGAATGGACTCGAGCGAGTCCTGCAGCGCCGATACCGCGAGCGCTGACGGTCGCGCGGGACGCGCGCCCTGGCTGTCAACGGCGCGCTGGGGGTCGAGCGGCTTGGTGGCCCGGCGGGGGGTGGAGGTGCGAGACATGGCGACCTGTCAGGAGGGGCGAAATGGCGGGGAATGCGAGACGAACGGCGAGACTCAGAGCGACCAGACCCACTCGTCGTAGGCGATACCCGCCGTGGCGAGCGTGGCCTCGAGCAGGGCGACCGAGGCCACGAGGCCGTCCTTGCGGTCGGAGTGGCGACGCTCGGCGTCGAGCAGCGCCCCGTAGATCGGCTTCACCTTCTCCAGCTTGGACGGCTCCGGCACGCGACGGTTGGAGTGGTATCCAACAATCGTCCCGTTGCGGTCGAACGACGGCGTCACGTGCGCCAGGACCCAGTAGTTGTCCCCGTTCCGCGCCATGTTGTTGACGTAGGCAAAGACCTCACGGCCGGCGCCCAGCGTGTCCCACAGCAGCTTGAACACCGCGCGTGGCATGTCGGGATGACGGATGATCGAGTGCGGCGCACCAAGCAGCTCGTGCTCCTCATAGCCGGACACGCGAATGAACACGTCGTTGGCGTACGTGATCTTCCCCTGCAGGTCGGTCTTCGAGACGATGATCTCGTCTTCACCGAAAGTGCGCGCGCGCCCCGACGGGACTATCTGCGTGCGGGCGATGCTCATGGTCGTCAGCGGACGAAGGACTGGAAGCCGATGGACACGATGTACTGGCAATGGTGTCGGCACGACTCCACTACTCCTGTATCGGGGATTGCCCGACATCCGGACTGTCTCTCGCGCGCCGCTGTGTTGGCCGCACCCTCACGTGCGCTTGGGGCCGGGCCAGCGCGCCCCTCGCGGCGCGCCCCGCGCCGCTACTCGTGGCGAATGGCGTCGATGGGAGACAGCCGCGCCGCGCGCCGCGCCGGATACGTTCCGAAGACGAGGCCGATGGCGACCGCCGATCCCGCTGCGACCAACACCGATGACGCCGAGAGACTCGGCGCCAGCCCGGTGGCCCCGGTCTGGTCGCGAATGATGAGGATGGCGAGCGACGCAATCACGGCGCCGAGCACGACACCGATCGCGCTTCCCACGCTGGAGATGGCCACCGACTCGGAGAGGAATTGCAGGAGGACGTCGCGCGGGCGCGCCCCGATCGCCTTGCGCACGCCGATCTCGCGGGTGCGCTCGGTCACCGAGGCGAGCATGACGTTCATGATCCCGATGCCGCCTACCAGGAGCGAGATCGCGGCGATGGCACCCATGAACCACTTGAAGATGCGCACCCCCTGCGTGGCCTGCTCCAGTCGCTTCTCCATCGTCACCACCTCCACGCGTCGTTCCCATCGACTTCCATAGCGACGCCCCAGCCAATCCTCGACCGATCGCCGGAGCGCATCGACATCCTCGATGCGGGTTGCACGCACGGCGATGGACGGGAGGAGTCGCCGCCCTCCCTGAATCGAGAGCAATCCCACCGACGAGTACGGGACGGTCGCGGCCCAGCCGCGTTCTCCCTTGTAGCTGGCGACGATGCCGATGACTTCACGCGGTGCCCCGTTCACGCGCACCATCTCGCCAAGGAGCCGCGCCGGCGCGCGGGGCGCGGCGAGGTCGCTCGCGAGTTTGTGTGAGAGGACGACGACGGGGGCGCCGCGTTCGTCCTCGACGCGCGTGAAGAAGCGGCCGGCGGCCAGCTCCGCGTGGGCGTACTGGTCCACGCCGGCCATCGCCGATGTCACCGACGTCTCGCGTCGCGCCCCGCTGCGTGGCGATTCCACGGGAATGACCGAGGTCACGGCGAGCGAGACGTTCTTCACGAACTCCACGTCGCGCGCAATGGCCGCGGCGTCGTCGCGCGTGAACGTGGGATAGTCGCGCACCGGCACCCACTCGCCATCGACGCGCTCCGACGTGCGGGACGACAGCGACACGGACTGGATGTCGGTGGTCCGTTCGACTTCGTTGCGCGAGAACCGCTCCAACCCGTCGCCTAACGACAAGACGGCCACCAGCGATCCCACGCCGATGATGACCCCCAGCGTGGAGAGGATCGTGCGGAGCGTGTTCACCCGCAACTGGTCGAGGGCGACGGCGAGGGCGGTGCTGAGGGAGCTGATCATGGCGGGCGCGTCGGGTGTCTCGCCCCTACGGGCGGCGTGCGGCAGAAGTTCCGCAGGGGCGAGCCCGGCTGGCGCGTCGCCTCGCGCCGCATCCCCCTGCAAATGAAACGGGCGCCCGCGCGGGCGCCCGTTTTGCTCGTCGTGCCTTCGCCGACACGTCAGGCGGCCTTCACCTCCGACCGGTTCGCGTCGGGGACGAGCGCGATGGCCAGCACCTCCGCCAGCGACTCCACCGGGTGGAAGGTCAGCTCCTGCTTCACCTCGGCCGGCACGTCCTCTAGGTCGTCGGCGTTCTGCCTGGGGATGATGATGTGCTTGATCCCCGCGCGGTGCGCGCCGAGCACCTTCTCCTTGAGCCCGCCGATGGGGAGCGCGCGCCCACGCAGCGTGATCTCGCCGGTCATGGCGACGTCGCGACGCACGGGGCGCCCCGACAGTTCGGAGACCAGCGCCGTGGCGATGGCCAGGCCGGCCGAGGGGCCGTCCTTGGGAATTGCGCCTGCCGGTACGTGGATGTGCGCCTCGCTCGCCGCCGACATCCGCTCGGCCGGGATCCCGAGCGATGCGGCGTTGTTCGTGGCGTAGGTGAGGGCGGCGCGCGCGCTCTCCTTCATCACGTCGCCCAGCTGTCCGGTGAGGATGAGCGAGATGGGCCCCGGGCGCCCGCCGGGCTCGTCGGCGGTGGCGGCGCGCGCCTCGCTGCGGCGAATCGACGCCTCCACGAACATGATGTCGCCCCCCATTGGCGTGTAGTACATCCCCGTGGCGATCCCCACCTCGTGTTGCTCCTGCGCGCGCTCCGGGTGCACCTTGGGCCTGCCTAACAACTCGCGCACCTCGGCCGCGTCGATCGTGCTGTCATCCAGCGTCGACGTGTCGCCCGTGGCCAGCTGTCGCGCCACCTTGCGGCACACGCGCCCGATCTCGCGCTCGAGCTGGCGCACGCCGCTCTCCCGCGTGTAGTTCGACACGACCGACATCACGGCATCGTCGGCAAACGACACCTTCTTGTCCTGCAGCCCCGACTCCTCGAGCTGGCGCGGGATCAGGTACTTCTTCGCGATCTCCGCCTTCTCGCGCTCCGTGTAGCCCGCAAACTCCACCACCTCCATGCGGTCGAGGAGCGGCCCGGGAATGTTCTGGATGAAGTTCGCCGTGGCGATGAACAGGACTTCGCTCAGGTCGAACGGGACGCCCAGGTAGTGGTCGGTGAACGAGTCGTTCTGCGCCGGGTCGAGCACCTCGAGCAATGCGCTCGACGGATCGCCCTGGAACGACTGCCCGAGCTTGTCCACCTCGTCCAGGAGGAAGACCGGGTTCTTCGATTGCGCCTGCTTCATCCCCTGGATGATGCGCCCGGGCATGGCGCCGACGTAGGTGCGCCGGTGCCCGCGGATGTCGGCCTCGTCGCGCGCCCCGCCTAACGCCACGCGCACGTACTCGCGCCCCAGCGACCGCGCGATCGACTTCGCGATCGACGTCTTGCCCACCCCCGGCGGACCGGTAAAGAGGAGGATCGGGCCGCGCGCCATGGCGCGTGCCTTCGCCTCCCGGGCGTCGGTGATCACGGCGCGTTCGTCGCCCTCGCCATTCCCGCCCGGCACGACGTCGCCATCGCCCCCCTTGAGCTTCCCGATCGGGAACTCGCCGGTCTTCGCCACCTCCTCCGCCATCTGCTGCGCGCGCAGTTGCCTAACGGCCAGGAACTCCAGCACGCGGTCCTTCACGTCCTGCAGCCCGTAGTGATCCTCGTCGAGGATGTCGGTCGCGCGCTTGAGGTCGAGGTGGTCGTCGGAGCGCTTGTTCCACGGCAGCTCGGCGATCCACTCCAGGTACGTGCGAATCACCTGCGCTTCCATCGACTCGCGCCCCGAGCGCTCCAGGCGCCCGAGTTCGCGCTCCACCTCGGTGCGCGCGTCCTTGGGCAGCTCCAGCTTGGTCAGCTTCTCGCGAAGCTCGAGGATCTCCTTGGACTGGTCGTCGTCGCCCAGCTCCTTCTGGATCGCCTTGAGCTGCTCGCGCAGGAACATCTCGCGCTGCCGCTCGCCCAGCTCCTCCTGGACCTGCGACTTGATCTCCTCCTGTGCCTCGAGCATGCCGATCTGGCGCTGCACGTGCACCAGGACACGCCGCAGGCGCTCCTCGACGCTGAGTGTTTCGAGCAGCCCCTGCTTCTCGGGGACTGTCAGCTCGATGTAGCCGGCCACCAGGTCGGCAAAGCGCCCGGGCTCATCGACCGAGTCGAGGACCTGGTGCACCACCTCCTCGGGGAGGCCGCGCTTCTCGCCCAGCTCCTGGGCGCGCTCGCGCGTCTCCTTGTGCAACGCCTCGAAAGCGGGATCGTGGTCGTTGAGCGGCGCCATCTCCTCGGTCGGCATCACGACCGCGGTCAGGTAGCCGTCGCTCAGCGCGTACTGCAGCGACGTGGCGCGCTGCTCGCCCTGGAGGAGGAGCTGCACGCCCCCCAGGCCGCGCTGGATCTGCCCGATGCGGGCAATGACCCCCATCGAGTAGAGGATGTCGGCCGACGGTTCGTCGGTGTTGTCACGCTGGGCAACGGCGAAGACGAGCCGATCGCTCTTCAGCGCAGCTTCGATTGCGCGCAACGTTCCCGGGCGCCCCGCCGCGATGGGCGAAGTGAGTCCCGGAAAGGTGACCGTCCCTCGCAAGGGGAGGACGGGGAGTGTCTGTCGCTGGGCCATGGCTCTGGAGAATCGAGTGGTCGAGGGGAGAGCAATGAGAATCGACGGGCGACGCGATCTCGAGCGGTACCGGACCTTGCCGGCCTGCACCGAGAGGCGCGAGTCGCACGACGACGGCTCCTCCCCCTCTGTGCACGCCCCGGGCTCACCGTATTACGCCACGCTGACGGGGTTTGCAACTTTCGCGGGCCATTCTGACGTAGTGGCTCCGGCAGTGCGCCGTTGCGGCCGGTCCCCGCGCTAGACGCTGTTCCGGTCCAATGCTACACTACGACGCTGGTTTCGCCCTCAGATTCCACTGCTCCCCCTCGAGTGCCCGACCCCATCGTTTCGTCCTCCGACTCCGAGCTTCGCGCGCATGTCGAACGCGTCCTGAGCGCGAACTACGAGTTGGACCGGGAGATCGGGCGCGGGGGGATGGGAATCGTCTACCTGGCGCGCGACCGGCGACTCAAACGGCAGGTGGCCGTCAAGCTCCTCCCCCCGGAACTCGCCTTCAGGTCCGAGATCCGGACGCGCTTCCTGCGCGAGGCCGAGACCGCGGCACAGCTCAGCCACCCCCACATCGTCCCGATCTACTCGGTCGACGAGCGCGAGGGGCTGGTCTACTTCGTGATGGCCTATGTGGACGGCGAGAACCTGGCCGCCCGTCTCCATCACCATGGTGCACTCGACTTTGACGAGGCGCGGCGCGTCCTGCTCGAGGTCGCTCGCGCGCTCGACTTTGCGCACGAGCGCGGCGTCGTGCACCGCGACATCAAGCCCGACAACATCCTCATGAGCGCCGAGGATGGGCGGGTGATGGTGACCGATTTCGGGATTGCCCGCGCCGTGAGCGACGGCGACGCGCGACTCACCGCGACCGGCATGGCGATCGGGACACCGGCCTACATGTCGCCCGAGCAGTCGATGGGCGAGCGCGAAGTGGACGGGCGCAGCGATCTCTATTCGCTTGGCGTCGTGGCGTATCAGATGATCACCGGCGAACTCCCGTTCAACGCCTCGAGCACGCCGGCGCTCCTCGTCAAGCACATCTCCGAGGTCCCCACTCCGATCCAGCAGCGGCGCCCCGATGTCCCGGCCGACCTGGGGCGCGCGGTGATGATGATGCTGGAGAAGGAGCCCGACAACCGCTTCCCCAGCGCGGCGTCGCTCGTCGCGGCGCTGGAGAGCGGCGACGTCCCGGTCCCGCGCAACGGCGGGCCGCTCTCGTTAGGCTCGCTCCCCCAGCGCTCGGCCACCGAGGCGGCGTCGCTGCGCCCGGGGCAGATGGCGCAACACATCGAGGTTGGCGCGCCGACCGAAGAAGAGCTGGTGCGCTGGCGAGCCCCGAACGTGAAGGCGTTCCGCCGCAAGCTCGCGCCGTGGATGTTCGCCGGCGGGGCGAGCATCGTCGTATCCGCCTTCGGCGGCCCCGACTTCGCCGGGCTGTGGGGGATGTACTCGATCTACATGGCGTGGAAGTACGCGCAGCTGTGGTCCGATGGCTACGACTGGCGCGACATCCTCAAGGAGCCCAGGGATCGTCTCTTCTTCGACGTGGTGGCCGAGTGGGGCGACAACGTGAAGGCGCTGTGGGATCCGGCCAAGCGTTCGGAGATGCGCGAGCGCAAGCGCCTGCGCGAGGGCGTGGGCTCCGCGCTGTTCGAACGCGCCGACTCGCCGGTGCC
The DNA here is from genome assembly GCA_020852815.1 of Gemmatimonadaceae bacterium. Lineage (NCBI taxonomy): Bacteria > Pseudomonadati > Gemmatimonadota > Gemmatimonadia > Gemmatimonadales > Gemmatimonadaceae > Gemmatimonadaceae bacterium. Next base: position 71,771 of record JADZAN010000047.1, read on the forward strand.
GGTTGCGGCGGGGCGGTCGCCTAACGACCTGGCCGCGCTGTCGGCGTCGAGCGCGCGCACCGTGCAGGACGCACGGCGCAACCGGGAGGAGATCCTCCGCCTCATCGAGACGCTCCCCAAGAAGGAGCGCTCGCTCCTGGGCGACGTGCCGCAGTCGGCCATCGCGCTGTACCAGAAGATCGAGGCGCTGTCGTTGCAGGTGGCGGAGCTCGAACGCAACGTCCCCGCGGAGTCGTCGGCGCAGCTCGACGCCGAGATTGCGCGCCTCGAGGGAGAGGCGAACCCGCTGGATACGCGCGCCAGTGAGGAGCGCGTGCGCCGGCTGGCGTACCTCAAGCGCCAGCGGCGCGCCGTCGCCGACCTGGGGGGGCGCCTCGCCGCCGCGCGGGAGAAACTGGAGAGCTGCCAGGTCGCGCTCCAGAACATGCGCCTCGAGGTGGTGCGCCTGCGGAACGGGCCGCAGAACTACCAGACCATCACCTCCGTCGCCGAGAAGGCGATTGCGCTCGGGCGCGAGGTGGACGCCGTCGTGTACGCGCGCGACGAGGTTGCCAAACTCAAGATAGGAGGACGGGGGTAACGTGCGGCGGTGCGGTCCACGGACCGCGCCGCCTTGACCGTTGCCACGCTCCACCATGACCGATCCCCTCCGCGAACGCGTTGGCGCCGCACTCGGCGGCACGTACGAGATCGAGGGTGAACTCGGTCGCGGCGGGATGGGCGTCGTGTACCGTGCGATGGACCGCAAGCTGCGGCGCGCGGTCGCCATCAAGGTCCTCCCCCCCGAACTCGCCTTCCGTGACGACGTGCGCCAGCGCTTCCTGCGCGAGGCGCAGACCGCGGCGCAGCTCAACCATCCCAACATCGTCCCCATCTACGCCGTCGAGGAGCGCGACGGGCTCGTCTGCTTCGTGATGGCGCTGGTGGAAGGCGAGCCGCTGGCGTTGCGGCTGGCGACAAACCCCCGCCCGCCGGTGGCCGAGGTGTGCCGCATCCTGCGCGGCGTCGCCGATGCGCTGGCGTATGCGCACGGGCGCGGCATCGTCCATCGCGACGTCAAGCCCGACAACATCCTCATCGATCGCGCCACGGGGCGCCCGATGGTCACCGACTTCGGGATCGCGCGCGCCGCCGAGGGCGATGCGCGACTCACCGTCACCGGGATCGCCGTCGGAACGCCGGCCTACATGTCGCCCGAGCAGGCGATGGGTGAGCGCGAGATCGACGGGCGCTCGGATCTCTACTCGCTGGCGATCGTTGCCTACCAGATGCTGGTGGGCGAGCTCCCGTTCCAGGCGGGGAACACGCCGGCGATGCTGATGAAGCACATCAGCGACACGCCGCGACCGCTGCGCGAGTACCGTCGCGACCTGTCGCCGCTGCTCGTGGCGGCGATCGAGCGCGCGATGGCCAAGCGGCCGTCGGATCGCTGGGACGATGCCGGGGCGTTTCGCGACGCCATTGCCGCGGTGGAGGGCGGGGTGGGCGCGCTCCCGCCGGCGTCGCTGCCGCCAGCCGCAACGCGCGCGCCCGCCGAGTCGCCGCGCGACGCGCGACTGTCGTCGGCGTGGAAGCACGCGGCGCCGCGGCCATCGGCTCGTCCGACGGCCGGTGGCGAGGGGGAGGCGGCGCCGCGGGCCCCCGACGGGGCGGGGCTCGCGGCGAGCGTGCGCGCCATCGTGCGCGGTGTGGAGCACCAGGTCGCGGACCAGGCGCGCTACGCCCAGCGCATGGCCGACGAGGCGGCGCGCGATGCCATCGAGGCCGCCAACGCCGGGTGGGGGGGGGCGCCGCGCCGTGCGCCCAACCCGGGAATGCAGCCAATGCCCGCCGTCCCGTCGTGGATGCCCGAGTCGTGGCGCGAGGTGCGCGAGCAGTCGCGCATGACCCGGCGCGACGCCCGCTCGCAGCGCGCCGCGCTCCGCGGCCGGGAGAGCCTGGACGCCTTTCAGCAGCTCGGCGTCGTCGATCGCATTCGCGCCTTCCGCCGCAGGGCCGCCAGTTCGGTCGTCACCGTCGGCTTCCTTGGCGTCATCAACGCGATGTTCACCCCCGACTTTCCCTGGGTGATCTTTCCCGCTCTGGCGATGACCATCCCCCTCGCGCAGCGCTTCGCGTCGCTCTGGGCCGACGGCGTTCGGCTGCGCGACATCTTCGGCGCCGAGGCATCGCGCGCGCTCAAGGCGCATGGGGAGGGCGCCGCGATGGCGGTGCTCCCCACGCCAACACAGGCCGCGCAGCCGATGGTGCCGCCCGACGTGCTGGCCGGGACCTACGGCGAGCACGTGCGCCGCGCGGCCTCCGATCGGCGCGCCGTGCACGAAGTGCTCGCCAAGCTCACCAAGGCCGACAAGGACCTGATTCCCGACGTCGCCCCCACGGTCGACTCGCTCACCGAGCGCGTGGCATCGTTGGCCCAGGCGCTGCACCGCCTGGAGGATGACGTGCAGCCGGCGGCGCTCGAGGCTCTCGACCAGCGGATCGCAGCAGCGCGTGAGCAGCCCGAATCGCGCGAGCGCGACCAGAAGGTGGCCCTCCTCGAGCGGCAACGCGCCACGCTGGCCGACCTCGCGTCGCGCCACGAGACGCTGCGCACCCAGCTGGAGAGCGCGTCGCTCGTGCTGCAGAACATGCGCCTCGACATGATCGCCCTGCGCTCGGCCGGCGTGCAGTCGGCAATCGACGATGTCTCCTCGGCGACGCAGGAGGCGCGCGCCGTGTCGCGCGATATCGCGCACGTGCTCGACGCCGCCCGCCAGGTTCGTTAGGCCGTCCCACTTCCAAGAGCCATGATCCGTCGACTCGTGGTCCTCGTCGTTGCCGTCTGCGCGGTAGCCGCGGCGACCGCCCTCGTCGCGCGTCCCCGCGATGCGCAGCCGCCGCGCGCCGATCTCGTCTTCATCAACGGGCACGTCGTCACCGTCGACTCGCAGCGCCCCGAGGCGCAGGCGGTTGCGGTGCGCGGTGACCGCATCGTCGCGGTGGGAACCACGGATGCCATCCGCCGTTTGGCGGGGCCCGGGACGCGCACCATCGATCTCGGCGGGCGCCTCCTCATTCCCGGGTTCATCGAGGGGCACGGGCACTACCTGGGGCTTGGCGAGTCGAAGCTCGTCCTCGACCTCACCACGGCGCGCAACTGGGACGACATCGTGGCGATGGTGGGCGCCGCGGCGAGGGAGGCGCGCGCCGGGGAGTGGATCGTCGGCCGCGGGTGGCACCAGGAGAAGTGGGATCGCGTGCCGCAGCCCAACGTGGAAGGGGTGCCGCTGCATGCGTCGCTCGATCGCGTGAGCGCCGATCATCCGGTCCTGCTCACGCACGCCAGCGGGCACGCCGCGTTCGCCAACGCCCGGGCGTTGCAGCTGGCAGGCGTCACGCGCGACACCCCGAACCCGGACGGCGGCGAGTTCGTGAAGGACGCCGCGGGCGAGCCGACGGGGTTCCTGAAGGAGACGGCGCAGCGCATCGTTGGTGCCGCCCGCACGCGCGACGACCGCTTGTCGCCGGCCGACCGGGCGGCGCGCTTCCGTCGCGTGGTGCAGCTGGCGGGCGAGGAGGCGCTGCGGCAGGGCGTCACTACCTTCCATGACGCCGGCGCCGACTTTGCCACCATCGACGCCTACCGCCAACTCGCCGACGAGGGGAAGCTCCCCGTACGCCTGTACGTCATGGTGCGCCGCGAGAGCAACGCGCGGATGGACTCGCTCCTTCCCCGCTATCGCCTGCTGGGCTATGGCAACCACTACCTCACCGTGCGGTCCATCAAGCGCCAGATCGACGGCGCCCTCGGACCGCGCGGTGCCTGGCTGCTCGAGCCGTACGCCGACCTCCCGACCTCGAGCGGGCTTGCCCTCGAGAGCCCGGCCGACATCGAGGAAACCGCGCGCGTGGCCATCAAGCACGGCTTCCAGGTGAACACGCACGCCATCGGCGACCGCGCCAACCGTGAGGTGCTCGACATCTACGAGCGCACGTTCAGGGCAAATCCCGACAAGCGCGACCTGCGCTGGCGCGACGAACACTCGCAGCACATCGACCCCGCCGATATCGCCCGCTTCCGGACGTTAGGGGTGATTGCCTCAATGCAGGGAATCCACACGATCTCGGACGGCCCGTGGGTCCCCCGGCGGCTTGGCGAGGAGCGTGCGCGCCGCACCTCCTACCTGTGGCGCGCCCTCTGGGACGCGGGGGTCATCGTCACCAACGGGACCGACGTCCCCGTCGAGAAGATCGATCCCATCCCCAGCTTCTGGGGGAGCGTCTCGCGCATCGTCGCCGACGGCTCAGTCTTCCTCCCCGAGCAACGCGTCACGCGCGCGCAGGGGCTGCAGGCCTACACGCTGAACAACGCCTACGCAGCCTTCGAGGAGCGGGACAAGGGGTCGATCACGGTGGGCAAGCTCGCCGACCTCGCCGTCCTCACCAAGGACATCATGACGATCCCCGAGCGCGAGATTCCCACGGCCCGCGTGGCGATGACGGTGCTGGGCGGAAAGGTGGTGTACGAGGCGAAGTGAAACGAGGGCAGCGCGCCCGCGCCCGCCGACCTGCCTAACGCGGTAGTTCGCCGGGGACCCACCGCTCGCCGCCGAGCGCGTAACCCACGATCCCACCCACGACGCTGCCAATCGCCAACCCCACCGGTGCGCCCTTCAGGAAGTCAGATGCCTTGGGGTTCACCTCGGGAAGCTGCCCGAAGCCGATCAGGAGCGCACCCGACAACCCGCCAATCAGGATCCCCTTGAGCGTCGCCTTGCGCGTGGTGCGCCCGGCGCTCACCTCGATCTGCTCGATTGCCGACGTCCGGACGCTCACGCGCCGATACGACTCGACCAGCACCGGCCCCGTCTCGAAGCCGAGCCGACGGCGAACGCCGGCCGTGTCGAGCACCATCTCGCTGGCATCGAGCGAATCGACCCGACCCGTGAATCGCTCGCGGCGAATGGACGGCGCCAGGACGCGAACGCGCGTCCCCACGCTCACCGGCTGCGCCGCCACCGGCGACACGCGCTGTCCGTGCGCCGCGCGCGCATCGAGTGCCATTGCTCCGAGGACGAGCGTCATCGTGACGCCCGCGTGGCGGGCGCCCCGCAGGTAGTGCTTCACGCAGAATCCTCCAGGTCTTCGAGTCGCCCCGCCAGGTCGTGTGCCATGCCGGGGTGTCCAAACCGCTGCGCCGCGGCGATCCCCTGTCGCAGCGCCTCCCGTGCCTCGTCGTTCCTGCCTAACGCCACGCACGCCTCGGCCAGCCGCCCGTAGGCATTCCCCTCGTCGTCGTGCGCGGCCAGGTAGGCGCGCAGCTCCACCGCGGCTTCCTCCCACAACCCCGCCTTGAGCAGTTCGTTCGCCAGGCCAAAACGCGCCAGGGCGTTGCCCGGGCTCCGGGCAACCATGGCGCGAAGGGCGTCGAGGCGAGGGGCAGTCATCGGGAGAGCAGGGTAGTCAACGCCGCGGCGACACGCTCCGGCGCCTCCTCGGGCGTAAAGTGGCGGACATCGGGCACCACGTCGAGCGTGGCACCGCGAATCGAGTCGGCCAGCCGCTGACCGATCGCTCGCGGGAGAAAAGGGTCCTCTCCTCCCCACACGATCGCCGTCGGGGCCACGATATCCTTCAACCGCGGTTCCAGCGCTTTGGTTTCCCCGGAGTCGAGCGCGGCCAGGTGCGAGACGAGCACATCGCGCCCCGGCTCCGATGCGAACGGGCGCACGTACTGCTCGATCGAATGCGTCCCCCGCTCCGACGCGACGTAGCCCCGCAGCAGGTCGGCCCGCAACACCGAGAGAATCCACGTCGCCGGTAAGTGACGCGTGAGCGGCATGGTGGCCCTGACGAGCTTGACCTCGGTTCCAGGCCAGGCGCCGAAGGCGACCGAGTTGATCAGGCAGAGCCGGGCGACGCGGGTGGGATGGCGGATGGCTAGCGACTGCGCGATCCCGCCGCCGATGTCGTGGCCGACGATGGTCGCGTAGTTGATCCCGAGCGCGTCCAGCAGCAGCACCACGCGCTCGGCGTGGGCGCGGAGCGAGAGGTCGGCGCCACCCGGCGGGTCGCTGCGCCCGTAGCCGAGCAGGTCCAGGACGACCACCCGGTGCCCCTTGGGGACGAGCGGAACTACATCGCCCCACAGGTGGGACGACGTTGGGAAGCCGTGGATGAAGACGATCGGCTCACCAATGCCCCGTGAACCGGCGGCGTAGTAGTAGAGCCTGACTCCACCCACGTCGACGAATTCACCGCGCACGTGAGGCGCGGTGCGACAGGTAGGCGGCGCGGGAGTTTCGCGACATGTGTGGCGGTACGGGCGGTGCGGCGGTGCAATCGCAAATTGGGTGGCGTCCCCGAGCGTGACAAGCGCGGGCCGCTGAGGATGCCGAAATCGGCGCCGAACGTCGCCCGAACGGCGCGATCGGGCCCACGCGCGGACCTGATGACGTCGCGCAGCGGCGCAGTTGGCCCCTGGCGGGTGCGATAGAAGGAGTCGCGCGGGGACTCACGCACGGATCCGATGGCCGGCGTCCCTCCTCACGTCTTCCGGATCGTTCGGCGCGGGTTCGCGCCTGCATTTCATGCGTAGTCGCTTCACTGGCAATCGTTCCCCTCACCCCCCGACAGACGCGTCGCGCGCCCTGATGCATCGTCCAGCAGCCGGGGAAGACCTCGGCAGGCGCGACTCCAGCAAGGAGGAGTTATGACGAAGCTCCCGATGCCTCGCGCGACGCCGGTGTTCGTGAACGCGTTTCGCGAGATGGACGAGATGCAGAATCGGCTGCGCCGGTTCTGGAACCAGGGGCCGGCGAGCGACCTCTTCGCGACCGAGACGGTGGGGTGGGTCCCCCCCGTGGAGATCGTCGAGAAGCCCGACATGCTCCTGGTGACCGCGGAACTTCCGGGGATCGCACGCGAGCACATCGACGTGACGTTCGAGGACGACGTGCTCACCATCCGCGGCGAGAAGACAGAAGAGCGGAAGGAGGAGAAGGGGGAAGCGAAGGAGGAGGCGAAGTTTCACCTCTTCGAGCGCTTCTATGGCACCTTCGCCCGCTCGTTTGTCGTGCCGCGCACGATCGATCCCACCAGGATCACCGCGGAGTTCAAGGACGGTGTCCTCACGGTCAAGCTGCCCAAGAGCGCGGCGGCGATGGCGAAGGGACGCAAGATCGAGGTGAACGCGACCGGGTAGCGAGCCTTCACTTCGACTCGGTGGGACGGCAGCTTTCGGGCCGTTCCCACCGGTCTGTGCGCGCGTGCTGCTCTCCCTCTTTCGCGGGCGTCTTGCGCCTGACGAGTTGTACCCGGCCGGCGAGCCGGTGCTGACTGCCCGCATGCTGCAGCTGCCATGGGGGGAGGAGGTGCGCGTGGTGGAGGGGGGCGATGTGCAGGCGCCGCCGGTGCTCTTTCTCCACGGGTGGGGGGCGTCGGTCTACTACTACCGCAAGATCCTGCCAGCGGTGGTGCAGGGCGGTTATCGCGTGATCGCGATGGACCTGCGGGGGCACGGCGGCTCCGACAAGCCGAGGGACGAGTCGCTGTACACCGCCGACGCGATGGCGGCGCACGTGGAAGCGGTGATCGACACCCTCGGCGTGGGGCGCCTGGCCGTGGTGGCGCATTCGTTAGGCGGTGGCGTCGCGCTCGACGTCGCGCGGCGTCAGGGCGCGCGCCTCACCTCGCTCATGCTCCTGGCGCCGGTGGGCCTGGCGAGCGTCCGCTTTCTCCTCCTCGCGCGCCTGGCCACCCCCGCGCCGGTGACGCCGCTGGTGCAGTACGCCGTGCCCCCGTGGACGATCCCGCTCGCCGTGCGGGCGATCAACGGCACGCTGGGCGACTTCGCGATGCGAGACGTGGACGAGTACCGCGCGCCGACGCGCGACCCCGCTTTCGCCTGGGCCCTGCGCACGCTCCTGCACCGCTACCGGCTGGAGCCACGCACGCCGGCGGAACTCGCAGCCGTCACGGCGCCGGTCCTCCTCATGCTGGGCGGGCAGGACCTCCTCGTGCGGGCGGGCGAATCCGCGGCACGGGTGCAAGAATTGCCCGGATGGCGCAGCTGCATCCTCCCGCGCGCGGGGCACGTCCTCGCCGAGGAAGTGCCCCAGACCGTGCTCGACGCGCTGCTCCCGCACCTGAACGTTGGTCGTTAGGCGCTGGCGCCCGGGTCCCGTGCTCCCTTAGCTTGCGGCACTCGAGACGACATGGACAACAGGCGGAATGAAGACCAAGCGCCCCGCGCCCAGGAAGCGTAAGGCCGCCCCTGCGGCCGCGGACCGTTCACACACGACGTCGGCGCACTCAGGGGCGCCCGCGCCCGGAGCGCCGCACCTCACGACCGCGACACGCGACGCCGAGTCTGCCGATTCGCCGCAGCACGCTGAGCGCGCACAAGGGCTGCTGCCGGAGGCGCTCCCCGAGGAAGGCACGTCGTTCTCCGACCTCGGGCTGGCGGCGCCCATCCTGGAGGCCGTTGCGGCTGCCGGCTATCGCGCCCCGACCCCAATCCAGCGGGATGCCATCCCGGTGGCGATGCACGGCCGCGACGTCATGGGGCTCGCGCAGACCGGCACCGGGAAGACCGCCGCCTTCACCCTCCCGATCATCCATCGCCTCGCGGGAGGAGAACGGCGGCTTCGCTGCCTGATCCTGACCCCGACGCGCGAGCTGTGCCAGCAAGTCGAGGAGAGCTTCCGGAAGTACGGCAAGTTCGCCAGGGTCGACGTTGCCCCCATTTACGGTGGCGTGGCCTACGAACCGCAGGAGAAGGCGCTGCGCGACGGCGTCGACGTGATCGTCGCCACGCCGGGACGTTTCATCGACCATATGGACCGGCGCAACGCCTCGCTCGAGCACCTCGAGATCCTCGTCCTCGATGAGGCGGACCGCATGCTCGACATGGGCTTCGCGCCGCAGATCTCGCGCATCGTGGGGGGCATCTCGCCCTATCGGCAGACGCTCCTGTTCAGCGCCACGATGCCGCCCGAAGTCGAGGCGCTGGCGCGCAAGTACCTCCGCCGCCCTGTAGTCGTGCAGGTCGGTCGCCGCTCGTCGGCGGCTAGCACGGTGCGCCACGCCGTCTACCCCGTACCGCGCGGGCGAAAGAAAGACCTCCTGGTCGAGCTGCTGCGCAGCCCGGCGATGGACTCGGTCCTCGTCTTCACGCGAACCAAGCACGGTGCAGACCACGTGGTGCGTGACCTGCACGCCGCCGGGATCGACGCCACGGCCATGCATGCCGGCAAGACGCAGTCGCAACGCACCCAGGCGATCGAGAAGTTCAAGGGCGGCGACATCAAGGTCCTCGTCGCCACCGACATCGCGCAGCGCGGTCTCGACATCTCCGGCATCTCGCACGTCATCAACTTCGACGTCCCGGCGCAGGCCGAAGACTACGTGCACCGGATCGGCCGCACCGGACGCGCCGCATCGACGGGCGATGCCTTCACCTTCATGGCCCCCGACGAGATCGCGATGGTGCGCACCATCGAACGCGTCCTGGGGCAACCGATCGATCGAATCTCGATTCCAGGGTTCGACTTCGGGACGGTCGCTGCGACGAATTAGGCTGCTCTCGCACTCGCGTGCCGGCGCGCCGACAGCCGGCGCGCCCCTCACTCACCGCTTCACGCGGCCGGCGCGCGATACCGTGACCGTCTCCGCCGCCGCGCCGCGCGCCACGATGAGTCGCGTATTGGCCGCGCCGTAACCCAGCCCAGTCGGATAGAAAGCGATCGAGTCTCGCGTCGTTGCCAGCGCGACGCGAAACAGCGAATCGAGTGGGATGCGAACGAGCGTGTCGCTCCCCGCATGCACCACGGTCCGGGCCTGCGTAGTATCGAATCGAACCGCGGTTCGGCGCTGCCAGCGCAGCGCCTGGTGTCGTGCATCGGCGAGCGCCGAGACGAGGAGCGACGTCGCGCCGTGCACCGCGGCGCGGTCACGCAACGCGGCGACGGTAGGGAGCGCCATGAGCGAGATGATGCCGATGAGCGCCCCCGCGATGGTGAGTTCGAGCAGGGTGAAGCCACGGCGAGCGGCCATGGACATGGAGCGCAGGTTCTCGCGCGAGCGTTTCACGGGAATGGAGGTCGGTCGTTGACGATGTCGGGCATGCTGCCGTGCATGCTGCCGTGCATGCTGCCGTGCATGCTCTCGTGCGCCGTGCCGCAGACGCTGCCGCACACGCGCGTTGCACATCATGCCGACGTCGCACGCATTCGTCCCAACCAAATCGTTGCGCTCTGTACCATTTTTCGGCGGCCACCCCCGCGGTCACGCGCACTGCCTTCCGCCGCGACGAGTCCGGGGCAATACTCCCCCCATGAATCCCGTGCAACGCGCCGCGCGGTCACGCATTGCGAGAACGAGGCATGACGTTCGTCGGGGGTTCCCCGCCGTCCGTGCCGTCACCGTAGCTGTCGCCGTCAGCGTCACCGCTCTCGCCGCGTGCGCCCCGCCCTCCAAGCAGGACATCGAGACCGCGCAGGCCATCGCGCAGCTCGGGGATGCGTACAACGACGTCCGCCTGACGCAGCAGGAGCTGCAGGACCAGATCGACTCGCTCAAGACCGTGGTCGCGCGACAGGATTCCGTGATCCGGTCGCTGGCGAATCTCGCTGGGGTCCCGGTCCCGCGGTAATCCACGCCTCTCCGGCGGGCTGCGAACGGACTGTAATCGTTTACCTTTCCCCGCGCGCGCCGACACTCCACTTTCCGGTCAATCGCGAGACCACTCGGCCGACCTTATAAGGATCGGCTGGCGTGCATCGCTCATTTCGTCACGTTACCCCCTCAGGTACCACTCCCTCACTTTCACGAGATGCGCATCGCGATCTCCACTGGTGGCGGTGACGCCCCAGGGCTCAACGCCGTCATTCGCGCCGCCGTCCTCTGCGCCGTCACGCGCGGATGGGATGTGCTCGGGATCTGCCGCGGCTACTACGGTCTCCTCGGCGAGGACGACATCATCCCCCTCACCCGCGACTCCGTTCGCGGGATCGCGCACCTGGGCGGAACCATCCTCCGGACCACCAACCGCGGGAATCCGTTCGAGTTTCCCGTGCGACAGGCCGACGGAAGCTTCATCGAGGTCGACCGGTCGCAGGAGATCTTCGAGAACGCCGAGCGGCTGGGGATCGACGCCATCCTGACCATTGGCGGCGACGGGTCGCTCACGATCGGGCAGCGCCTGTTCGAGCGCGGGATGAAGATCGTGGGAGTGCCGAAGACCATCGACAACGACGTGAGCCACACCATCACGACGTTCGGTTTCGACACCGCGGTCAACACCGCCATCGAGGCGATCGACAAGCTGCACACGACCGCCGAGTCGCATGATCGCGTGATCGTGATGGAGGTCATGGGGCGGCACGCCGGCTTCATCGCGCTCCACGCCGGGGTCGCCGGGACGGCCGACGTCATCCTCATGCCCGAGATCCCGTTCGATATCGAGAAGGTCTGCGCCAAGGTCCGGGCGCGCGACCGGGCGGGGCGGCAGTTCTCCATCATCGTGGTCGCCGAAGGGGCGTTTCCCGTCGGCGGCCAGGAATCGGTGCTGGGGGAGTCGCTCCCCGGGCAGGCCAAGCGCGTGGGAGGAGTGGCGGGGCGCATTGCCTGGGAGATCCAGAACCGCACGGGGAAGGAGGCGCGGTCGCTCGTGCTGGGGCACCTGCAGCGCGGCGGCGGTCCCACGGGCTACGACCGCCTGCTTGCCACCCGCTTTGGCGGTGCGGCCATCGAGGCCATCGAGCAGCAGAAGTGGGGGCACATGGTGGCGCTGCAGTCGCCGCACATCGTGACCGTCCCCTTCGTGGACGTGATCTCGCAGCCGCGCCACGTGGAGCTGACGCACGACCTGATGCGGACGGCGCGGGCGACCGGGATCTCGTTCGGCGACTGAGCGAGCGGCGAGCCCAAGCGGGGAGGGGCGGGGTGTCCCGCTGTCCTCTCCGATCGTCTGCCCAGTGGGACGGGTTCCCGCGTTCCGGCCGCGTGTAGGGCTGACTAAGGCGTTGTGCACGAACCGGTTAGACTCACTTGCCACGGGCTACACCGGAAAGGCACTTTCCGTGCACGTTATCGCGGAGGACCTCCTCGCATGGAGCAGCGGTGATCTCTCGATTTGGCAAGGCGGCTGTGATCGCACTGGGGCTCGCGTTGGTTGGGTCGGCGCCTGTGGTGGCGTCGGCGCAGACGCCGCCCGTGCGCTCGCTGGTCCCGGTGAAACCAAGGGGAGAGGCGCGCGAGGAGGTCCCGGTATCGCACCTTCCGCCGGCGGGGATGTGCCGGATCTGGATCGACAACGTGCCGCCGGCGCAGCAGCCCGCGCCCACCGATTGCGCCAGCGCCATCAAGAACCGTCCGTCCAACGGGCGCGTGATTTTCCCCGAGGATGGTGCGCGTTCGCGGAAGGGCGAGGGGCCCGAGCAGGCGAAGGGGAAGGAGAAGCCGCGCAAGGTGAAGCGTCCGGGCGAGTAGATTAGGAGGTGCTTCGCCCCGTCCTGGATCGTTCGCTCCCTCCCGATCACGATGCGTTCGTTGCGGCTGAGCCGCCGACCGGTCGTGTCATCATCATCGCGCCCACGCGGGCGGCGTGCGAGACGATCGAGCTCGCGTTAGGGCTCGAGCTGGACACCGTGATCGAGCGCGAGCACGGGGCCGAGGTCCGCGCCCTGGCGGCGTCGGGGGACGGGTTCGGCATCGTGGCGGGGACGGGGACTGGCAAGACGCTCGCTGTGCGCCCCATTGCCCAGGCCATCCTGCGCACGCGGGAGCTTCGTGTCGGCGTGATCAACCGCGAGCGCGAGGCGACGCCCGAGACGCCGACGTGGAACGTGATCGTCGTGACGACCGGGATCGCGCGCCGCTGGTTCCAGGATGGCGACATCCTCCCGGGCGACACGCTGGTCATCGACGAGATCCACCAGACGTCGGCCGAGCTGGAGTTGTGCCTCGCGTTAGGCAAGCGCGTCGGCTGTCGCTTCATCTGGCTGTCGGCCACGGTCGACCCGCGCTTCTATGCGGAGTACCTGCGATCGTCGACGGTGATCCAGTCCACCGCGTTCGACCCGCGCAAGGCGGCCGAGGTGCGCGTGGTGCGCAAGGATCCGGCCGACTTCCTCGACGACCGGTTCCTGCAGCAGGTGATCAGGGAGCGGCGAGGAGTGGGGATGTTCCTGCCGACGCGCGCCGCCGTCGAGCAGGTGGCGATGCTCGTGGGCGACCGCTTTCGCCGCATCACCTCGGCTTTCTACCACGGTGGGGAGCCCATCCGCGTCATTCGCCCCTTCCTCGAGGAGGGGGTGGCCAAGCCGTTCTTCCTGGCGATGACCGCCGCTGGACAAAGCGCGCTGAACATCAAGGGGCTCGATACGGTGATCATCGACGACACGCGCTTCACGAATGTCGTCGAGCGGGGGAAGAACGTCCTGACGCGAACGCACCTGGGGACCAACGAGATCTTGCAGATGGCGGGGCGCGTGCACGGGCGCGTGGACGACGGCAAGGTCTTCATCCTCAGCGATCGCGACCTGCACTGGCCGTCCATGCGTCCCACCGAGCCGGACTTTCAGCTGGCGGGCGACTCCGAGCGCGTGGCGCTGACGTGCGCCGACCTCGGCGTGCGTGCCGATGAGCTGGAGCTCCCCGTGGCGCTGGACCGTGGCGCGTACCGTCGCGCCGTGCAGCACCTGGAGCAGCGCGGCGTGATCGAGAACGGGCGCCTGTCGCGGTATGGGCGCCTGGTGGAGAAGCTCCCGGTGGAGCGCGCATGGGCGGAGTTGATCGTCCACGCGGACGATGCCCTGATGCCATACCTCGCCGTGATGGCCAGCGTGGAGTCGCTCCACCGGATGACGCGCGACGAACGCGACTTGGGCGGGCTCGTCGTGTCGGGGAGCGACCACCTCACGGCCTACAACGTCTATGCCGACGCCTTCTCGAGGGCGGGGAGCATGGGGGAAGTATACGGGCTCCCGCGCCACCTGTTCGACGAGGCGTCCATTGGGCGGTGGGCGGAACGTCGCGGCGTCCTCGTGAAGGCCATCGAGGACACGGCGCTGGCCATGGCATCGGTGTACCGCGGTGTCGACCTTCCGCTCCCGGTGTCCATGCCGCTGGTCACCGACGAGGTGCGGCGCGCCTACTGCGACCTCGTTGCCCGCATCATGCCGTTTGACCTCGTCATCGACGAGGAGACGGTGGACGGCCAGGAAGCGCGTGTCTCGAAGAGCAGCGTGTGCGGGTCGTGGGGGGCGGTGGCTGGCACGCTGCGGTACTTCGCCGACCGCTTCGGCAACCCGCGCGCCGCCATCGAGGGGACGCAGCTTCCCATGGGGCTGGTGCGGAAGTACGCGCAGCGCGGCGAGACGCGCGTTGCGTACGACGGGCACGGGAAGCGCGACGCGCTGGTGGTGGAACGCCGACTCACGTATTTCGGCTTCGACCTGGAGCGTGACGAGGAAGTCATCGACGCCTTCCCCGAGGGGCTGGAGGGCGCGTCGCGTCGCGCCCTTGCCGAGGCGCTGGCGCGCGGCGAGTCGCGTCACGTGGCGGTGAAGCGCAACCGGCCCGTCATCGAGGAGGCGCGCGAGCTGTACCGCCGCTCGGGGGGGACCACGCGCCGGCTGGGGGAGGCGGAGCTCGTGGCGATGTACGAGGAGGCGTTAGGCGAGGCGCGCAGCATCCGCGACTATCGCGCGGCGCCGTTGCGCCTGCCACTGTCGGATTGGGTGGATCCCGCCCAACGCGAGCGACTGCTCGCGCTTCCGTCGCTGGTCGAGGTGCGCGACAAGCCGGTGGGGATCGAATACGACGTCGAGGAGCCACGCACCGACGCGCAGGCCAGTGCGTCAGCGGAGGAGGCGACGCGCGCGGCCACCGGCGCGGTCAGCGCCGAAGTCCCGGCAGGGGCCACGGACGCGCGCGTTGCGGCTGTCGGGGTGGCGAGGCTCGTCCTTCCGGAAAAGCTCGCCCGCACGCTCGTGCAGGAGGAACTCCCGGTGCTCGACCGCCCGCTGCGCTTCGTGGTGTATCGCGGGCAGCGTGGCAGCGTGCGCGCTCCCACACTCGAGATGCTGCAGGAGCTGCTCGATCGCCCGTGGTCGCCTGACGAGTACCGTCGTGACCAGGGCGAGCGCGCGGCCGGGCGAGAGGGGGATCGCGAGCGGCGGCACCGGAATCGCGAGTCGGCACGCGTGCGGGGGGAGTTCGCGCGCGAGCGACGTGGTGGCGGGGGGCGTCGCGATGATCGGCGCGGGCGCGGCGGCCGCGGGGGGCGCGGTGGTGGCGGTGGCGGTGGCGGTGGAGGCGGTGGCGGTGGCGGTGGAGGCGCTCGTCGAGGGCGAGACGACCGCCGGCGCGGGTGAACGACGCAGCCCCTCAGTCGTCGGGGAGCGTCACGGCGTAGGTTTCGCGCCGATACGGCACGAAACCGCGGGCGATGTAGTTGGGGAGCGCCGCCGGGCCGTCGAGCGTGCAGGTGTGCAGCCACACGCGCGTGGCGCCCCACCCCCACGACTCGGCGATCGCCCGCGACAGGAGTGCCTTTCCCAACCCCCGGCCGTGGCGCGTGCGCACGAGCCCGAAATAGGCGATCTCGACGGCGCCGTCGCCCCCCTTCACCAACTCGAAGTAGCCCCCCTCGCCTTCGGCGTCGCACAGGATCCACACGCGCACGTCGCGGCGGGCGAGGTGGACGGCGAGCGTCTCGTCGCTCCATGCCAGCCGGTCGCGCCACAGGTAGTCGGCGCCCACCGCGGCGTATAGCTCGCGATAGGTCGCGACCGGGCAATCGCAGACCTCGTCGATCCGCACGCCGGCGGGCAGTGCCGACCAGGGCGCGTCACCGGCGAGGAAGGGAGTCTCCGGGGGCGGTGAGGTGAGCTGCAGGTAGGTGCGTTCGACGTCGATGACCCTCATGCGTCGCAAGCTAGCCCGCGTGAGCGAGTCGTGGAGAAAGGGGCCTGTTGGCGGCCCCGTCGATAACATCAAGCACAACAATGACTTGGAACTTCCGCTGGGAGACTAAAATAGGAATGCGTGCGTGGTGTCCTTGTGCGTCGGACTTGACGGTCCTATACTCCGGATGTGAACGAAACCAGATCCCGCATCATCGACGCGGCCGCCGTCCTGATCGCCGAGCGTGGGTTCAAGCGAACCTCGATCGACGACGTCATCGACCGTGCGTCGCTGAGTGGCAAGAGCCACTTCTATCACTACTTCAAGTCGAAGGACCAGCTCGGGCTCGAGGTGCTGAGCCGGCAGTTCGAGCGTTTTGCCGAACGCGGGTTGGCCATCCTGCGTGAGCCGATGATCGAGCCCATCGAGCGGCTCAACCTCTTCATCGATTCGCTCGTCGCGTTGCAGACCGAGCGTGGGTTCCGCATCGGCTCCCCGTTCGGCAATCTTGCGTCGGAGATGGCCGACATGCACGAGGGTTTCCGTGAGCGGCTGACGCTGGTGTTCGAGCGGTGGGCGTCGCAGATCCAGTCGCTGTTGTGGGAGGCGCGCCCATATCTGGTGGAGGAGGCGGACACCGGGCGTCTCGCGCGCTTCATCATCGCGACGCTCGAGGGGGCGCTGATGATGTCCAAGGTGAGCCGCGACGCCGAGATGCTGCGCGGCATCGCGGCCGACCTCAAGCGTTTCGTCGCCATGCACATGCGTGAAGGGGTGCCGACATGACGGCCGACCTCCAGAGCCGCGCCGCGTTCGAGCGCGAGGCGCTGTTGCACCTGGATGCGCTGTACAGCTTTGCGCTCAAGCTGTCGCGCTCGCGCGACGACGCCGAGGACCTGGTGTCGGACACGGTGCTGCGGGCCATCGAGCGCTGGGAGCAGTATCGCCTGGGGACCAACGCCCGGGCCTGGCTCTTCACCATCCTCTACCACCTGTTCGTCAGCCGCAAGCGGCGCATCGACGCGCGCGAGGTGATGGCGCCGGACGATGCGGACGGGAGTGGCGCCTTCGAGCCGGTGGGCGAGACCGATCCGGAGCGGCGCTTCTACGACTCGTTCATCGACGAGGAGGTGGTGGCCGCGATCGAGGCGCTGCCTGACGAGTACCGCGCGGCGGTCATGCTGAGCGACGTGCAGGGGATGCGGTATGCGGAGATCGCGAGCGAGCTCGGGGTCCCGGAGGGGACGGTGAAGTCGCGGCTGTTTCGCGGGCGGCGCATCCTGCAGCGCAAGCTGCGCGGGTATGCGGCGGAGATGGGCTACATCCGTGCGCCGGTGTCGCCTAACGACTGATGCAGGACGGCCCGCGCCGGGCGGGCCATGCGGAAGCTCGACGTCTGGCGCCGAGCGCAAGGCCCCGCGACCGTCAGCTGCCGTGGCGCTCGCGTTCGCGGAAGCGCGCGGCCTTGGCGCGGTTGCCGCAGGTGGCCATGTCGCACCAGCGCCGCCGCCCGTTGCGCGTTGCGTCGTAGAAGACGCGGGAGCAGCGCGGGTCGCTGCAGCGCCGCACGCGCGCCAGTTCGCCGGCAATGAGGGCGTCGGCGGCCGACTCCACGATCGGGATGATGAGTCCGGCGAAGGCATCGCCCACGGGGACGAAGGCGCGCGTGAAGGAACCGTCGGCGCGGCTCTCCACGCGGCGGGTGCCCGCGCTCCGGCCCAGGACGCGGTTGATCTCCGCCAGCGCATCGCCGCGGATCTTCTCCGAGTTGGCGCCGCGCTCGGCGAGGGCGCGGAGTGCGGCGCGCACGCGGCGTGCGTCGACGAGCGCCGCGGCGGCGCCGGCGGGTTGCTGCTGCACGCGACGTCGCATGCCGGACGCGCGCTCCCCATCCAGGATCGCCACCGCCTCGAGGAATCGCACCAGCGACTCGAAGTCGCGCAGCAGGTCGATGCGTGCACCGCGACGCACGTCGTCGGTGTTGACGAAGTCGAGCCAGAGGCGCTCGCCGATCAAGGTGAACGGCGAGGCGGAGCCGCGCGATGGCGGCGAGGGGAGCACGGCGTGCAGCGAGACGAGCGCGTGAAGGGAAGGCATCGGCGCCCTAGCTTATCCCGCCCCCCGGGGGGGAGCAAGGAGCGCCGCACCCCCCGCTCGCCCCTTAGATTATCGTGCAGCCATACGGGATGCCGCTCCCGCACGCGCCTGCCATGGTCGCGCGTGACGGCTGGCTCGCAAGCACTTGTCCGCGCACGCGCTCCACGCACGCGCTCCACGCACGCGCTCCACGCACGCGCTCCATGCAGGCGCTCCACGCACGCGCTTCATCGCACCCACGCTGGTTCATGACACGTCGTCCTCCCCTCAATTCGCCGTGCATCGCGGTTGGTTCGCGCAATCCCGTCAAGGTGGCGGCGGTGGCCGCTGTCGTTAGGCAGTGGCACGCCTCGGCGCGTATCGAGGCGATCGCCGTGCCATCGGGTGTGCCCGACCAGCCGCTGGGCGACGACGAGACGCGCCGCGGCGCCCTGGCCCGCGCCCGTGCGGCGCGCGAGGCCACCGACGCCGACATCGGCGTCGGGCTCGAAGGCGGCGTGGTGGACGACGAGCCGACCGGAATGCGCACGTGCGCCTGGGCGGCCATCGCGCTGCGCGATGGGCGCGAGTTCACCGGCGGCTCGCTCGCCATGCCGCTACCCCCCGCCGTGGCGACGCTCATCCGGCAGGGGATGGAACTCGGGCATGCGATGGACGCGGTGAGCGGGCTCCACGGCACCAAGCACGGCGCTGGCGCCGTCGGCATCCTCACCAGCGGGATGGTCGACCGACAGCAGGCCTACGAGATCCTCGTGACGTACGCCTTCTCGCCGCTGCTGGCGGCCGACTACTGGGACGGCGCCGGGCTGCCGTCAGCTGCAGGGCACGCATGAGCGCCCGCGCCCCGTTCGTCATGCACGAGCGCGTACGTTGGAGCGACTGCGACCCGATGGGGATCATTCGCTACGACGCCTATTCCCGCTTCTTCGAGGTAGGCGAGGCGGAGATGTTTCGCTCCGTTGGCCTCACCTTTGCCCGCTTTGCGGCGGAGTATGGCATCACGCTGCCGCGGCGCGTCATGCACCTCGAGTATCCCTCGCCGCCGCGCCTGGATGAGTTGCTGGAACTGGTCGTTTACGTGTCGGAGGTGGGGGGGAGTTCGTTGCGCCTGAACCTGGACTGCTATGGCGACGGCGGGGCGCTGCGCATGGAGGGCTTCCTGGTCCTCGTCTGCGTGCACGATGGCCCCGATCGCGGCGAGGCACTGCGCGTGAAGCGCTGGCCGCCGGCCTTCCTCGAGGCGCTCGCCCCGGTGCGGCTCACCGTAGACGAGGCGCGCGTGGCACGCGGGGACGAGGCGCGCGCGGCGCGCCGGGAGGAGGGGCGATGACGACACCGGGCACCCCGCCCGATTCCTACTTCCGCAAGGGATTCGGACTCGGCGCCGACGTGCGTGACGACCTCGCGGCCGACTACACCGGACGGCTCGTCGACCTCCTCCGTGAGCGGGACTACACGCTCACAGCGGGCGAGGTGACGGTGCGCCTGGCCAGGGAGTTCGGCTTCTGCTATGGCGTGGACCGGGCGGTCGAGTACGCATACCAGACGCGGCGCAAGTTTCCCGACCGGCGCTTGCACCTGCTGGGCGAGATCATCCACAACCCGCACGTGAACGAGAAGCTGCGGCAGATGGGGGTGGAGATCATGGTGCCGCTCGAAGGGACGCGCGACGGCGAGCCGCGCTTCGACCTCTCGCCTGTGGCGCCCGAGGACGTCGTGATCCTCCCCGCGTTCGGCGTCACCGTGGCCGACTTCCAGGCGCTGCGCGCGCACGGGTGCGTGTTGGTCGACACCACGTGCGGGAGTGTGCTCAACGTCTGGAAGCGCGTGGAGGTCTATGCACGCGACGGCTTCACGGCGCTCATCCATGGCAAGCACTACCACGAGGAGACGCGGGCCACCGCCTCGCAGGTCCTGAAGCATCCCGAGGGGCGCTACCTCGTGGTGCGCGACATGGCGGAGGCCGAGGCGGTCTGCGCGTACATCGCTTCGTTAGGCGCGGGGGCCGCGAACCCGGCCGCGCGCGAGGCGTTCCTGGCCCGCTTTGCCAAGGCGGCCTCGCCCGGCTTCGATCCCGACGTGCATCTCCGGCGAATCGGCGTCGCCAACCAGACGACCATGCTGGCGCGCGAGTCGCTGGAGATCGGCGAGGTGGTGGGCGAGGCGATGGCGCGTGCCTTCGGCGACGACCATCGCGCGACGCACTTCCGCACCTTCGACACCATCTGCTCGGCGACCCAGGATCGCCAGGATGCCGTGACCGCGTTGCTCGACGAACCGCTCGACGCCATGATCGTCGTGGGGGGCTTCAACTCCAGCAACACGATCTCGCTGGCGGCGCTGTGCGCGGAGCGCGTCCCGACGTACCACGTCGAGGACCCCGCGGAGATTGACCCGGAGTCGCGCTCGCTGCACTACCGCGTGGCCGGCGTGACGCACGTGGAGGCAGACGCGGTCGACTGGCTGCCGGCGAGTGGGACCGTGCGCGTGGGGCTCACCGCCGGGGCGAGCACGCCGAACAACAAGATCGGCGAGGCGGTGGCGCGCATCCTTGCCACGCGCGGGATCACCGCGGGGGCGATCGGGTGAAGCTCCCGTTCCTCTCCCGTCCGCGCCCCAAGCTCCCGACGGCGTCTGACTTCGGCTACCTCGAGCTCCGCGGGGGGACGTCGCGCGTGGTCATCGTGCCGTCGTTAGGCGGGAAGATCACCGAGTTGGAGATCGGCGGCCGGCAGTGGCTGTGGTCCAGCGACGTGGTCCCGCTGGCCCGGGGGATCGATGGGACGTCGTATCCCGAAACCGGCGACTCGGGCGGCTTCGACGAGTGCTTCCCCACCGTTTCGGCCTGCCGGGTGCCGGGGTGGGTCCGCACCTTTGGTGGCATCGAGCTGCCGGACCATGGCGAGCTGTGGTCGCAGGAGCCCACGCTCGCGGTGCGCACCGCCCCCGACGGGCAGCGGGCCATCACCACCTGGCGCGGCGTGCGCCTGCCATACTTCCTGTCGCGCGAGGCGTGCGTTGCACCCGACGGCACCGTCCGCATGACGTACACACTGGTCAACGACGGCCACGAGCGCATCCCCTTCCTCTGGTCGGCGCACCCGATGTTTCCGCTCAGCGACGAGACGCGCCTCGAGCTTCCCGATGGCGCGCGGCTGCGCGTCTTTGCCCGGCATGAGATCGAGCTTGGCGAGATACGGTCGGAACACCGCTGGCCGTTCGTGCGCGGCAGCGGCAAGGTCTTCGACTTCGCGCATCCGTTCGCCGTCGCCAAGCGATATGCGTGCAAGCTGTTCGTCGACATGTCCGAGGGGTGGGCGACGCTGCGCGAGGGCGAGTGGGAACTCGCCATGACGTTCGACCCCGGCGCGGTCACGCACGTCGGGCTGTGGATCAACAAGCGCGCGTGGACGCCGTTCCGCCGTGAGGACCCGTACCAGAACCTCTCGCTGGCGCCGTGCGTCGGTGCCCCGGACTCGTTGAGCGATGCGCTGGGCGACTGGAAGAGCGCGGCGTGGATCGAGCCCGGGCACGAGAAGGAATGGTCGGTGACGTATCGCGCGCGACGCGTGATGAAGGACGACGCGGCCGGCGCACAGAGGAGCGAGGCACCATGACGAGCGTGCAATGCATCCGCGGCCGGTCGATGGCCGTCGGCGCCCTGGTCTGCAGCATCATGGGAGCCCTTGCGGCTGCCGGACCGCTCGGCGCGCAGGGCGGGACCACCTACGACGTCCTCATTCGCGGCGGGACCGTCATCGACGGGACCGGGCGGCCGCGCTTCCGGGGCGACGTGGCGGTGCGCGGGGGGACGATCGTCCGCGTCTCGCGCACCCCGATCCCGCCGTCGCGCGCGAAGCAGGTCATCGACGCCACCGGTCGCATCGTGGCCCCGGGCTTCATCGACCTCCACGCGCACCTGGAGCCGCTCCTTCGCATCCCGTCGGCGGAGAGTGCCGTTCGGCAGGGCGTGACGCTCGCGCTCGGAGGGCCGGATGGGGGGAGCCCGTTGCCGCTGGCGGCGTACATGGACAGCGCGCAGCGCGCCGGGCTGGGGATCAATGTGGCCTACCTCGTGGGGCACAACGTCATCCGCGAGCGCGTGATGGGGCTCGAGAATCGCGCCCCCACCGCCGATGAGCTCTCCCGCATGCAGTCGCTCGTTGCCCAGGGGATGCGCGACGGCGCCTTCGGGCTGAGCACCGGGCTTCGCTACATCCCCGGCTACTACTCGCGCACCGACGAGGTGGTGGCGCTGGCCCGCGTGGCGGCGGCGCGCGGTGGGATCTACACCTCCCACCTGCGCGAGGAAGGGCTGGCGCTGTTTGACGGAGTCGCCGAGGCGATCCGCATCGGGCGCGAGGCGCGTATCCCCATCGTCCTCACGCACCACAAGGCGGTGGGACGGCAGATGTGGGGGCAGTCGGTGCGAACGCTGGCGATGGTCGACACGGCGCGCCGCGCCGGGATCGACGTGATGATCGACCAGTATCCGTATACCGCGTCCCAGACCGGGCTGTCGGTCCTCATCCCGCCCTGGGCGCTCGCCGATGGCGATAGCGCGCTGGCCCGCCGCATGCGCGACCCCGTGCTCAAGGACAGCATCCTGCGCGGCGTCGTGGCGCTCCTCCTCGACGATCGCGGCGGCGGCGACATACGGCGCGTGCAGTTCGGTCGCGTCCAGTGGAAGCCGGCGCTGGAAGGGAAGACGCTCTACGACTGGGCCGTCGAGCGCGGCGTCCCCACCACGCCGGAGGGAGCGGCGCCGCTGGTGGTGGAAGGGGTGCTCCAGGGGGGCGCCACGATGATCTACCACGTCATCGATGAAGGCGACGTGCAGCGGATCATGCAGCATCCGCAGACGATGATTGCATCTGACGGTCGGCTGACCGTCCCCGGCGAGGGGGCGGCGCATCCGCGCGCCTACGGCACCTTCCCGCGCGTCATCGGCCACTACGTGCGCGACGTCAAGCTCCTCACGCTGGAGCAGGCGGTGCACAAGATGACCGCGATGCCGGCGGCACGCCTCGGGCTCACCGGATACGGCGTGGTGGCCACCGGTGCGACGGCGAACCTGGTGGTGTTCGACGCCGCAACGGTCGCCGATCGCGCGACGTTCACCTCGCCGCACCAGTATCCCACCGGTATCGGTGACGTCCTGGTGAATGGCGTCGCCGTGGTCGCGGGCGGTGCGCTGACCGATGCGCGGCCGGGGCGAGTGCTCAGGCACAACGCGCGCAGGCTGCCGCCGCGCCTCAAGCGCCAACTGACCGGGGCCGGCTCGGCGCCGTAGGCACCGGCGGCGCAAGGCGCCCGCGGCGGAAGGCGCTCGCGGCGCACGGCATGAGGTGCGAGATGCATCGCACGTTCCTGCTGCAGCGAGTTCGATATATACCACGATGCATAACGACTCCTTGCGCGTCTTTGCTTGACGCGTTCGCGATGGCTCGCCATGCTAGCCGTCCCGTGTCACACCGGTCCGCGCGCGGGTCGATTCACCTCTCCTTCCGGAGTCACAGCATGGCAGAGATCACCATCACGGTGAACGGGCGGGCGTATGCGCGCGAGGTCGAGCCGCGCACGCTCCTCGTGCACTTCCTTCGCGACGTGCTCGGGCTCACCGGCACGCACGTCGGCTGCGACACGAGCCAGTGTGGCGCGTGCACGGTCCTGCTCGACGGTCGCGGTGTCAAGTCGTGCACCGTGCTGGCGGTGCAGGCCAACGGCGCGAGTGTGACGACGATCGAGGGGCTCGCTGCTAACGGCGAGTTGCATCCGCTGCAGGCGGCGTTTCGCGAGGCACACGGCCTCCAGTGCGGTTTCTGCACGCCCGGGATGATCATGTCGAGCTGCGACCTGCTCGCGCGGAATCCCAACCCGAGCGAGCACGAGATTCGCCACGCGCTCGAGGGAAACCTGTGCCGGTGCACTGGCTATCACAACATCGTGAAAGCCGTGCAGTCGGCGGCGTCCACCATGGCCGGCAACGCTGCCGTCGCCGCGGACTGAGGAGGATTCATGGCCACGACCGCCGAACCGGGCGGCTCGCTGATTGGCGCGAGCATCCGACGGAAGGAAGACCAGCGCTTCATCACGGGGAAGGGGCGCTACACCGATGACGTGAAGCTCCCCGGCCAGGTGTACGCCGCCTTCGTGCGCTCGCCGCACGCCTGCGCCACGATCGGCGCGATCGATGCCAGCGCGGCGCTGGCGATGCCCGGGGTGTACGCCGTCTTCACGGGAGAGGACCTCAAGCAGGGCGGCGTGAACCCGATCCCGCCCGGGTGGCTGCACCCGGGAATCAAGATCGCCGAGTTCCGCGCGCTGGCGGTGGGGAAGGTGTCGCACGTGGGGAATGCGGTGGCGGTGGTGATCGCCGACACGCCGCAGTTGGCGCGCGACGCGGCCGACCAGGTGCAAGTGGACTACACCGACCATCCCGCGGTGGCCGACGCGGTGGCCGCGCTCAAGTCGGGGGCGCCGCAGGTGCACGGTGATGTGCCGGGCAACGTGGTCTTCACGTGGGCGTTGGGCGATGCGGCGGCCACGGACGCCGCGATCGGTGGCGCGGCCACGGTGGTGAAGACGCATCTCGTGAACCAACGCCTGATCGCCAACGCGATCGAGCCACGCGCCTCGCTGGCCAGCTACGATTCCGCGGCCGACGAACTCACGCTGTACGTGACGTCGCAGAACCCGCACGTGCACCGCCTCATCATGGGGGCGTTCATTCTCGGGTTGCCGGAGCACAAGTTCCGCGTCATCGCCCCGGACGTCGGCGGCGGTTTCGGCTCGAAGATCTTCGTCTATCCCGAGGAGTGCGTGGTGGCCTGGGCTGCTCGGCAGCTGCAACGCCCGGTCAAGTGGACGGCGACGCGCAGCGAGTCGTACCTGACCGACGCCCACGGCCGCGACCACGACACCGACGTCGAGATGGCCTTCGATGCCGCGGGCAAGATCGTCGCCCTGCGCGTGAAGACGATCGCCAACCTCGGCGCCTACCTCACGCTCTTCGCGCCGGCCGTCCCGACGTATCTCTACGGGACGCTCCTCTCCGGGCAGTACAACATCCCCGCCATCCACGTCGACGTCACGGCGGTGTACACGAACACCACGCCGGTCGACGCCTATCGCGGCGCGGGGCGCCCGGAAGCGACCTATCTCCTCGAGCGCACGATGGACGTGGCGGCGCAGCAGCTGGGTATCGACCCGGCCGAGTTGCGGCGACGCAACCTCGTCGCGCCCGACCGCTTCCCGTTCCAGACGGCGGTGGCGCTGCAGTACGACAGCGGCAACTACGAGCCGGCGCTGGACAAGGCGCTGCAGCTCGCCGACTACAAGGGACTCCGCGCCCGCCAGGCGGCGGCGCGCGGGCAGGGGACGTACCTCGGGATCGGGATGTCCGCCTACATCGAGGCCTGCGGCCTCGCCCCGTCGCACATCGTCGGGTCGTTAGGTGCGCAGGCGGGGCTGTACGAGTCGGGCGTGGTGCGCATTCATCCCACAGGAAAGGTCACCGTCCTCACCGGCTCGCACTCGCACGGACAGGGACACGAGACGACCTTCGCCCAGATCGTGGCGCAGGAACTCGGCTGCACGATCGACGACGTGGAGGTGGTGCACGGCGACACCGGGCGCGTCCCCTTCGGCATGGGGACCTACGGCTCGCGCTCCGGCGCGGTTGGCGGCGCGGCGCTCTTCAACTCGCTGCAGAAGGTGAAGGAGAAGGGGCGGCGCATCGCCGCGCACCTCCTGGAGGCGGCGCCCGAAGACGTCGACTTCGCCAGCGGCAACTACTTCGTGAAGGGGTCGCCGTCGCGCTCCAAGGGCTTCGGCGAGGTGGCGCTCGCCGCCTATCTCGCGCACAACATCCCGGCCGACATGGAGCCGGGGCTCGAGGCGACCACCTTCTTCAACCCGGGGAACTTCGTCTTCCCGTTCGGTGTCCACATCGCGGTCGTCGAGGTGGATCCGGATACCGGGCGCGTCCGCATCGAGCGCTACCTCGCCGTGGACGACTTCGGCAACGTCATCAATCCGATGATCGTCGACGGCCAGCTGCACGGCGGGATCGCGCAGGGGGCGGCGCAGGCGCTGTGGGAAGGGGCGCAGTACGACTCGGGCGGCCAGCTCCTCACCGGCTCCATGATGAGCTACGCGCTCCCCAAGGCGGAGTTCCTGCCGAACTTCGAGACCGATCGCACCGTGACCCCGTCGCCGGTGAACCCGTTAGGCGTGAAGGGGGCCGGCGAGGCGGGGACGATCGCCTCCACCGCCGCCGTCGCCAACGCCGTCATCGACGCCCTCTCACCCTTCGGCATCACCCACCTCGACATGCCGCTCACCGCCCCGAAGATCTGGTCGGCCATTCACGCGGCGAAGGGGGGGAACTGACCATGTATCCGGCATCCTTCGAATACCACACCGCGACGAGCGTCCAGGATGCGCTCGCCAAGCTGGCGCAGTACGGCGACGATGCGAAGCTTCTCGCCGGCGGGCACTCCCTCATCCCGGTGATGAAGCTCCGCTTCGCCCAACCGGCGCACCTCATCGACATCACCCGCATCCCTGGGCTCACGGCCATCACCGATGCCGGCAGCGAAGTGCATGTGGGCGCGGCGGCCCGCCACGCCGACGTCGCAGCCTCGGCGGTGATCAGGGCCAAGGCTCCACTGCTCGCCGAGGTGGCATCGCATATTGGTGACCCCCTCATACGCAACATGGGGACGATTGGCGGATCGCTGGCCCATGCCGATCCGGCGGCCGACCTGCCGGCGGCGATGCTGGCGCTCGGCGCCACGCTCGTGGTGACGGGAAGCCGCGGGGAGCGCACCATCGCCGCCGACGACTTCTTCACGGATGTCTTTTCCACGGCCATGCGTCCCGGGGAGATGCTGACCCAGGTACGGGTCCCCGCACCGGGCACGGGGAGCGGTGGCGCCTACGAAAAGCACCCCGACCCCGCGTCCGGCTACGCCATCGTGGGAATCGCCGTGCAGTTGCAGGTGAGGGGCGGCAGCGTGTCGTCTGCGCGCGTCGGCATGACGGGGTTGGGGCCCAGGGCCATGCGCCTGACGGCAGTAGAGGCCGCGCTCACGGGCAAGGCGGCGACGAATGCCACCGTCGATGCCGCAGCGGCACGTGGCGCCGACGGCCTGGTGTTCGTCGACGACTCGCTTGGAACCGCGGCATACAAGGCGAATCTTGCCTGCGTGTTTGTGAGGCGAGCGGCGAGACGCGCGCTCGCCTCGGCTCAGTAGGACCCGTCGTCGACATGCGGTCACCGGGCGCGCCCTCGTGGGGCGTGCCGGTGTCCGAGGGGCGAGAGCCACGCGCGTCGCCTCGCTCGAGGCGACGCGTGGCAATCGCGCGACTGCCTAACGCTTCCCGCCGAACAGCCCCGACAGCCAGGACACGAAGACTTTCCAGAGCAGCGGCAGCGCTCGCAGCTCGTTCCCCTTGGCGACGGCGGGGGGCGGGGGAGCGGGCGCCACGATCGGGGTACTCCCGGTCGGCGCTCGGGAGAGGGGGCGCGACGACCCGGCAGCGGGAGCCGATGCCGCCTGTTCGTCCACCGGCTCACCCGGGAATGCGTCCTCGCCGGCGACGAGGGGGGTGGCGCCCTCGCGGGTTGCGGCTGGCGGATGCGCTGCCGCCGCGCCCGCCTCACTCGCGTGCGCGGCCTCGAGTCTGGAACGCACCGAGTCGGCAAACTGCCTGAATAGCTGCTTGTTCACCGACTCGATGAGCCCGCGGCCAAACTGCATCACGCGCCCGGCAATCTCGATGGCCGCATCGACGCTGACCTCGCTCGTCCCGTCGGCGAGCGCGCTGACCTGACCCGTCATCGTCATGCGCGCGGAGCCCGGGCCGCCGCTCTCCTTCCCCTCGGCGATGATCTGCATCCGGCGCAACGCGTCGTCGACCTGGGCGAGCGTCGCCTTGCCCGCGTAGGCAGCCGTGATCGGCCCCACCTTCACCTTCACGCGCCCGGCGTAGCTCTGCGCGTCGATCGTCCCCGTCAGCTCGGCGCCCGGGAGGCATGTCACCACCTCGGCGGGGTTCTTCAGGAACTGCCAGACGCGATCGGGCGAGGCCGCGACGCGAAAGGTCTCGTTGAGAGTGAGGGACATGGGAAGAGCGAGACGGGAGACGGGAGACGGGAGACGGGGGACGGGAGTGCGCGGCGCTGGGCGCCACGCGAATGCGCGTCGGTCGTCGATGCTTGGCCGATGCTCGGCGAGTGAAGCACTGATCACTCGTCGACAACCTATCCTCGCTCATCCCCCCTCGCACCTCACGCGCCTGAACTCCCCTCCGCCTCTAGTAGTTGAACTGCGCCTGCACCCTGAGAAAGCGCCCTTTCTGCCGGTTGCCGATGGTGGCGGCGTCCTCGAAGACGCGGTCGGAGATGGTGTACTGCGCGGTGAGTTCGAAGTTGCCGAAGGGAAGCCATTCGACCCCTCCCTCGACCTCGTGGACCTCGTAGTGACGCGCGTCCTGCTCCAGCTTCTTGCCGCCGTGGTAGCCCTGCAGCCGCGCGAATGGCTGGATCACCTGGCCGTGCGTGCGCCAGCGGTACATAGACTGCACAAAGCCGCCCTGCAGCGACCGGTCGTCGATCGACTGCGTGCTGGCCACGAACTCGGGGCCCTTCCCCCAGTTGTACTCGGCCACGAGGCCGAACGGTTGGGCGTACCAGGTGAACGAGAGCGCCACGCGATCGTCCTGGTACTCGGGGAGCGATCGCACGTTGGCCGACTTGGTGGGGAGCACGAAGCGCCCGTTGTACGCCTGGATCCCCGCCTCGACGAACTGTCCGTTGCGCAGGCGGAAGGGATACGACAGCCGCACGACCTGGTGCAGCGAGTTGTTGGCCTCGGGGCGATTGGCCGTCTGCCCGTTCATGACGCCGAAACCGAAGACGCCATAGTCGCCACTTCCCTTGAGGCCGCTGTCGACGAGGATCCTGAATCGCTGGCGCGCCGTGGTGCTCGCCCAGTAGTAGGTGACGCCCATGTCGCGCTCGTTAGGGAGGGCGCTGTTGAGCGCGTCGTTGCGGTCGAGCGGGAGGCGGTTCTGCGACGACTGCAGGTTCTCGAAGCCAAACGGGACCTTGCTCTGGCCAATGCGCAGGCGGTGCTCCCGCTTCGTGTCGAGGGAGAGGTCGAAGTACGCATCGCGCAGCTGCAAGTAGTGCAGCGTGCCCGCGGCATCGGCTCCGTAGTCGGGCTGGACGTAGATGGAGAGCCGTGGGTGAATGTCGCCCGAGAGGACGAGTCGCCCACGTCGCAGGAAGATCCCCCCGTTGTTGCCGATGGAGCGATCGCACTGCGAGCAGTTCAATCCCGGGTTGGTCTCGAGCAGGCGGTTGTAGCGCACCTGCGCGTAGCCGCGGAGCGACAGGCGTTCGTACCACGGACGCGGCGCGGCGTGCCCTCCCTGTGCCGAGGGCGCGGGGCCTGGCGCAGGCGCCCCCTTCGCCGCCGTCGCCCCCTTCACCGAGTCGGCGGCCGCCGCGCGCGCGGGACGCGCACCGGACGTGGTGCCGGAGTCGGACGCAGCCTGGGCGTGGGCGCGCGGCGTGACGGCGAACTGGAGGACCGCCGCGGCAATCGCGGTGGAGAGTCGGAACGACAGCATGTCGGCGCAGTCGTGAGTCATGGCGTGGGGAGCGGCGTGGGTGGACAACACCGCGTGGGAGCGAGAGAATCCCGTTACACTTCGGGTCGAAATGTGATACAGCGAGGGCAGCCACCAATGCGGCGCGACGAACGTGACTCACTCGTTACACGTTGCGCGGTACTGGGCGCGGGCGCTGCCGGTGCTTCCCATCGCCGGCGGTGGAGTTGGTTCCCAACGGTGTACGAGGGCGAGTCAGCGCACGCGAACGCTTGAGCCGGGAGTCGAGGCGGTGAACGACGAGATTCGCAGGATCCAGGACGTGATGGAGCGCGAGGCCTACATCACCGACCGGCAGATCGCCACGTCGGTCTTCCTCGCCACCGCCCTTGGCAAGCCGCTCCTGGTCGAGGGGCATCCCGGCGTGGGAAAGACCGAGATTGCGAAGGTGCTGGCGCAGACGCTGGGCGCAGACCTCATCCGGCTGCAATGCTACGAGGGGCTCGACGCGACGACGGCGCTGTACGAATGGAACTACCAGCGGCAGCTCCTGCACATCAAGCTTGGAGAATCGTCCACCGCGTCGATGGCCGAGCAGGAGGCGACGCTCTTCAGCGAGGCATTCCTCCTCAAGCGCCCGCTGCTGGCCGCAATCACGCACCATGGCAAGCCGCCGGTGCTCCTCATCGACGAGGTGGACCGCAGCGATGAGGAGTTCGAGGCCTTCCTCCTCGAGATCCTCTCCGACTTCCAGGTCACCATTCCCGAGTTGGGGACCATTCGCGCCGAGGCGCGCCCGACCGTCGTGCTCACCTCGAACCGCACGCGCGAGCTTTCCGAGGCGCTGCGCCGTCGTTGTCTGTACCTCTGGATCGACTACCCCTCCTTCGAGAAGGAGCTGCGCATCGTGCGCACCAAGGTGCCCGGGCTCGGCGAGCAGCTGGCGCGCGAGATCACGGGAGTCGTGCAGGCGTTGCGCAAGATGCGCCTCACCAAGCATCCGGGGATCGCCGAATCGCTCGACTGGGCGGCGGCGCTCGTGGCGCTGCACGCCGACCACCTGGACGAGGAGGTCGTGCGCGAGACGATGGGGTGCTTCCTCAAGGACGACGGCGACTTCCAGCGCATGGAGCGCGAGCTGCAGGGCGGCGCCCTGCAGGCCATGGCATCTTTCGCCGGTTAGGGTGCACGGTGCCTGACGAGCGCGCCGTTGCGCACGCGCCCGGCGACACCGCGCCGGCCGACCTCCTGGCAGCGGTCGTCACGCTGTGCCGCACGCTGCGAGACCGCGGCATCGTGGCGACGCCGGCGGAGTCGATCGATGGCGTGCGGGCGCTGGGAGTAGTGGACATTGCCGATCGCGACGAGGTGCGCCTCGCCCTGCGCAGCGTCCTGATTCACCGGCGCGAGGACTTCGACGCCTTCGACGAGGCATTCCGCGAGGTGTGGAGCATCGAGCGCGGGCTGCCGGCTCCCATCCCGCTCCCCGGTCCGCGACGCGAGATGGTGAAGCCTCCGGCGCCGGCTCCCGCGCGGCCGCCCACCGTCTCGCTGCAGAACTGGATGAAGCCGTCCGACGGCGACGCCGGCGACTCGATCACCGTGCGCGCCGCCAGCGACAACGAATCGCTGGTGGCTCGCGACTTCTCGCACTACGCCGCCGAGGACGATGAGGCGTTTCGCGCGCTGGCGCGACGCATCGCGCGCCGGCTCTCGCTCCGGCGCAGTCGGCGCTGGAAGGCGTCGCGTCGCGGTCGCCGCATCGACTTGCGCCGCACCGTGCGCGCGTCGCTGCGCACCGGCGGCAACCCCATCGCGCTGGAGCGGCGCGTGCGCAAGGTGCGGCGCACGTCGCTCGTTGCGCTCTGCGACGTCTCGGGATCGATGGAGCTGTATGCGCGTTTCCTGCTGCAGTTCCTGCATGCGCTGCAGAACACCTTTGCTCGCGTGGAGACCTTTGCCTTCGCCACACGGCTCAGCCGCCTGACGCCGCTCCTGCGCGGCGTGCGCTATCGCGAGTCGCTGCGCGACCTTGGGCGCGAGGTGCAGGACTTCTCCGGCGGGACGCGTATCGGGGCGTCGATCCGCGGCTTCCTGGACCGCTATCCCAAGCTGGTCGATCGGCGCACGATCGTCGTCATCCTCAGCGATGGATGGGACGTGGGCGACCCGGCGCTGTTGTCGGACGCGATGCAGGCGCTGCATCGGCGCTCGGGGCGCGTCATCTGGCTCAACCCGCTGATGGGCGGGGCCGACTTCACGCCGGATACACGGGGGATGCAGGCGGCGCTCCCGCACATCGACCTGCTGGCGCCGGGGCACAACCTGGAGGCGCTGCAGCGCCTGATTCGTCACCTGGCGCTGTAGGGCGGTTCGATCGCGCGCGGGCGCCGGCCAGTGATTCCCACTCGCCCGCCGGGCCATTCGCCGTCATCTTGTTGCCATGGCTGATTCGCGTTCCATCCCGACTGGCCCGGCGGCGGTCGCGACGCTCATCGCAACCGAGGGGACGTCGCCCAAGGAGGCCGGTGCCAAGATGTGGGTCGATGCTTCCGGGGCGATCGTCGGCGCGGTGACGATCGGGGGCTGCGTCGATGCGCGCGTCATCGAGGAGTCGGCGCGCGTCCTGGCGGAGGGAAAGCCGACCGTCCTCCGGATGTCGTTAGGCGACGAGGATGCCTGGGCGCTGGGAATGACGTGCGGCGGTTCCATCGAGGTGCTCATCGAGCCGGTCAACGGCGATGCCTCAGACGACTCGATCTCCCGTGCCATGCGCGTGGCGCGCGACGAGGTGGAGGCTGGGCGCCGCGTGGTGATCGCGACGCCGCTCGATGGCAGCGCAGACCGCCTCGTGGTCTTCGAGCGCGGGCAGCGCGCCGGGACACTGGGCGATCCCGCGCTCGATGCGGCGGCCATGGGGGCAAGCGTCGAGTACTTCACGCGCGGGCGATCGGGAACGAGCGACGTGACGCTCCCGTCGGGGACGGCGCGGCTGTACTTCGAGTTGCACGCGCCGCCCGGCACGCTGGTGGTCTTCGGGGCCACGCACGTGGCGATGCCGCTGGTGGAGATGGCGCGCGTGCTGGGGTTGCGCACCGTGGTGGTCGATGGGCGCGAGCGCTTTGCCACGCGCGAGCGCTTTCCCACCGCCGACGAGCTGATCGTGGGCATGCCGTCCGAGATCGCCGCCCGCCTCCCGCTCGGCAGGCATTCCTTCGTTGTACTCCTGTCGCACGACTACAAGTACGATCTCCCGGTGTTGCGGGCGGTGCTGGAGAGCGACGCCGCCTACGTGGGCTGCCTGGGGAGCGTGCGCCGGGGAAAGGCGATGCTGGACTTCCTGGCCGAACAGGGGGTGCCGCAGCTGCAACTCTCGCGGGTGCGGATTCCCGTGGGGCTCGACATCGGCGCGCGCAGTGCGGCGGAGATTGCGCTCAGCGCGCTGGCCGAGGCGCTGGCGGTGGAGCGCGGCCGGGGCGGCGGCGCGATGCGCGACCGCGCGCCGCGGTCTGGCGGCGGGGGCGAGGGCGCGGTCGCGCCGGACACCGCCAGCCGCAACGCGGGGAGTTCCAGCGACGCGTGAGGGTCGTCCGTCATGTGCGCGCTCGCGATGGGAGCGCGCCTCCGAGCGGCTGTGTGCTCGCGCACGACGTGCGCGACGCCGAGGGGCGCATCGCGCTCCACAAGGGGAGCCGACTCGACAACGCTGCAGTCGACCGGCTGTCCGGGCTGCCGTGGGAGGAGTTGCACCTGCTGGCCCTGGATGCGGACGATGTGCATGAGGGCGAGGCGGGCGGGCGCCTGGCGCGGGCGGCGGCGGGGGGCGGGGTGCGCGTGGGGGCGCTCGCGGCCGGCGCATGGCCGCTCGAGGCGACGCATCGCGGCATCCTCGCCGTCCACCGCGACGCCCTCGATGCCGTGAACCTCGTCGAGGGGCTGTGTGTCTACACCCTCTTCGATGGGCAGGTGGTGGACGATGGGGAAGTCGTTGCGCGCGCCAAGATCGTCCCCTTCGCGATCGATGCCGCCACGCTCGGGCGCGGCGAGGCGGCGGCGCGTGCAGCTGGCGGCGTGGTCACCGTGCGGCCGTTCCTCCCCGCCGTGGTCGGGGCCGTGGTGCAGGAGTCGTTAGGGACCCGGGCCATGGCACGCTTCGAGGAGGCGCTGGGCGAGAAGGTCGCCTGGTTCGGTTCCACCCTGCAGCCGCCGGCCTTCGTCGCGGCGGCGAGCGACGCGATTGCCGCGGGCATCGCGCAGGTGTTGGCGGCGGGGGCGCGCGTGGTCGCCCTCGCCGGCTCGCGCCCGATGGACCCGCTCGATCCGGCCTTCGAGGCGCTCGCGCGCATGGGGGCGACCATCGAACGGCACGGCGTCCCCGCGCATCCGGGGTCGCTCGTCTGGTTGGCGCGCGTGGGCGACGTCCCCGTCATCGGCATGCCCGCCTGCGGGCTCTTCTCCCAGGCGACGATCTTCGACCTCCTCCTCCCCCGCTTCCTCGCGGGCGAGCGCCTGGGCGCGCGCGATCTGGCGTCGCTGGGGCACGGCGGCTTTCTTACGCGGGACATGGCGTTCCGATTCCCTCCCTATCGCCAGGCGCGCCAGCGCGGCGCGGTGGAGTAGCGATGGGCTCTCCGTATGGTCCGGTCCTCATCGATCACTTTCGGCATCCCCGCAACCAGGGAGCCCTGTCGAATGCGACGATCACCGAGGAGGGGGCCAATCCGCTCTGCGGCGACCGCGTGCGGATCGCGCTGCTGCTCGAGGAGGGAATCGTGCGCGATGCCCGGTTCACGGCAAACGCCTGCGCCATCTGCGTCGCGTCCGCGTCGATGCTGACGGAACTCGTGCGCAATGCGCCACTCGATGAAGTGGAGACGCTCGTGGTCGATGACATCATGCGATCGCTCGACGCCCGCATCCCGCAGATGCGCATGAACTGCGTGCGCCTCCCGCTGACGGTGATGCACGCCGCGGTGCACCTGTTCCGTCGCGCGCACCCGGGGCCGGACGCCGCATGATAGGCGCCGTGGTGCTGGCGGCGGGGCGCGGTGAGCGGTTCGGTGGCGACAAGGTGCTGGCCGAGGTGCGGGGGATCGCCCTCGTGCGACACGTCGTGGACCGTTTGCGGCTGGCGGGCGTCGCCTGCGTCGTCGTCGTCGCCCCAGCGCCGGGCGACGGCGTGCGTGCCGCGCTCGCGGGGACCGACGCCGACGTCGTGGTGAACCCGGCGCCATCGGACGGAATGAGCGCGTCGCTCGCACTCGGCGTTGCCGCGCTCCCCGACGAGGTGGACGCCTTCGTCGTCGCGCTCGCCGATCAACCGTTCATCGATGCCGCGGTGGTGCGCGCGCTGGGCGAGACGTGGCGCGACTCCAACGCCGCGGCGGTCGTGCCGATGTATCGCGATGGGCGCGGCAATCCCGTCCTGTTCGACGCCAGCATGCGCCGGCGGCTGCAAGCACTGGAGGGTGACATGGGGGCGCGTGACCTGCTGGTCGCCATGGGCGATCGCGTGCTGCGCATCCCCGTCGATGCCGACGCGCCGCGCGACGTGGATACCCCCGAAGACCTGCAGTCGCTCGACGGATAGCGACGCCGCGGATGGGGCCCCTTACCGCCCTCCGGTTGCGCCCGTAAGCTACCGCGCTCGCATCCCCATCCATCGCCCGCTCGCCATGTCGACTTCGCTCAAGCGCACGTTAGGCACCACCGACCTCACGCTGCTCGTCATCGGCAACGTCATCGGGAGCGGGATCTTCCTCGTCCCGTCGTCGGTCCTCAAGCTGAGCGGCGGGTCGGTGCCGGTTGCCAGCTCGGTCTGGCTCGTGGGCGGGATCCTCTCGCTGCTCGGCGCCCTCTCCTACGGCGAACTGGGAGCGATGGAGCGCGGCTCCGGCGGGCTGTACTCGTACATCCGCGACGGCTTCGGGCCATTGCCGGCGTTCCTGTACGGGTGGACGCTCTTCTTCGTGATCGGGACGGGGACCATCGCGACGCTGGCGGTGGCGGCGGCGAACTACATGGGGCAATTCGCCGAGCTGTCGCCCATTGCCAGGAAGGTCATCTCGACCGCGCTCATCGCGATGATGGCAGTGATCAACGTGCGCGGGACGCGCGAGAGTGCGTCGGTGCAGAACGTCGCGACCGGGATCAAGGTGCTCGCCATTCTTGCCATGAGCGCGCTGTTCTTCGCCCTGGGAACCGGGAACGAAGCGCCGGCGGCTCCGGTCACCCCGCAGTTCAGCGCCGTCGGCCTGTCGATCATCTCGGTCCTCTGGGCCTATGAGGGGTGGCAGTACGTGACGTTCGTGGCCGCGGAGTCGACCAACCCGCAGCGCGCGCTCCCTCGCGCCATTGCCCTGGGTACCACGGCGCTCATCGCGATCTACCTGCTGGCGAACTTCGGCTATCTCGCGGCCCTCGGTCCCGAGCGCGTGGCGGCGTCGGAGCGCGTGGCGAGTGAAGCGGTGGCGCAGGTGCTGGGGCCGGCCGCCGGGAGCGCGATCGCGCTGGCGATCATCATCTCGATGTACAGCGCCGCGCACGCCACCGTGATCACCGCGCCGCGTGTCTATTTCGCCATGGCGCAGGACGGCCTCTTCTTCAAGCGCCTGGCGGAGGTGCATCCGCGCTTCGGAACGCCGGCACTGGCCATCATCGCGAGTTGCGCCTGGGCCGCGATCCTCGCCTTGACGGGGACGTTCGAGCAGCTGCTCACGTACGTGGTCTTCGTGGGGTGGATTTTCTACGCGCTGGGGGCGGCCGCCGTGATTGCGTTACGCATCAAGCAACCCAACGCGCCGCGCCCCTTCCGCGTCCCTGGCTATCCGTTCACCCCGCTCTTGTTCGTCCTGGCCGCAGCCGCCATCGTGCTCAACACGATCATCGAGCAACCGACGCAGTCGGCGATCGGTATTGGCGTGGTCCTGCTGGGGGTCCCCGCGTACTACGGCTGGCGTCGCGGCGCCTCCCCGGGCGGGAACCGGTAGCGGCCCGGGAGGTGGATGCCGGCCCCCTTTGCGGAGTCCGGGAAAAATCGTGTTGACGGCTCGACGCCCGGTCCTCAACGTTGGGACGTCCTTATTTGTATACACTTTCGCGTACCTGCACGCCCGCCCGCGGAACCACCCCCTCGGGCGATGATTCCCCCCAAACGCTTGTGGAGGCGCTACATGACGCGTGACTGTCTGACGCAGCGGGCCGGTCCATCACCCGGGGTGCGTTTCGCGCGACGCTGGACCCTGGCTCTCATCGCGGCAATCGCGCTCGTTCCGGCGCGCCCGCCCGTCCTGGGCGCACAGGCCACCGGCGTGGTTGCCGGCACCGTGGTCGACGCCCGCACGCTGCGCGGCGTTGACGGCGTCCAGCTCGCCGTCGAAGGCGCGAGCCAGGGCGCGATGACCGATGCGAGCGGCGGCTTCCGCATCACCGGGCTCAGTGGGGCGCAAGTCACGCTTACGGTGCGACGCATCGGGTACAAGCCAACGACGCAGGTGGTGCGCGTAGGGCAGACCGACGTGCGCATCACCATCACCGAGCAGGTGGCGACGCTGAGCGAGCTGGTCATCACCGGAACGGCGGAGCCGGTCGAGAAGCGCGCGATCGGCAACTCCGTGACCAAGGTCGACGCCGCGACGGTCCAGCAGATCGCCCCGTCACCGGACGTCTCCGGCCTCATCAACGGGCGTGCGCCGGGCGTGGTCCTGATGGGCGGATCGGGCGCCGTGGGCTCGGGGCCGCGCATTCGCGTGCGTGGCGCCGCGTCGCTGTCACTGAGCGACCAGCCGCTGATCTACATCGACGGCATTCGCGTCCCCAACGACGTGTCGCAGGGGCCGCAGTCGCAGTTCTTCTCGTCAGGCGTCATCTCGCGCCTCAACGACCTCGATCCCGAGAACATCGAGAGCATCGAGGTGATCAAGGGCCCGTCGGCGGCCACGCTGTACGGGACAGAGGCGAACAACGGCGTCATCCAGATCGTGACCAAGCGCGGGAAAGCAGGGCGCGCGGTGACGTCGCTCAACACGCGACTTGGCAACAACTGGTTCCAGGGCGCCGAGGGGCGCATCGGCAGGACGTATCGCCGCCTGGCCGACGGATCGATCTCGGCGTGGAATCCGGTGGCGGTGGAGGCGGCGCGCGGCGAGGAGCTGTTCCGCACGGGCCTCTCGCAGAGCTACAAC
Source organism: Gemmatimonadaceae bacterium (assembly GCA_020852815.1). Taxonomy (NCBI): domain Bacteria; kingdom Pseudomonadati; phylum Gemmatimonadota; class Gemmatimonadia; order Gemmatimonadales; family Gemmatimonadaceae; species Gemmatimonadaceae bacterium. The sequence continues at coordinate 109,567 of JADZAN010000047.1, forward strand.
ACCGGGATCAACGGTGGGACGGACATCGTCCGCTACAACTTCAGCGGCACCTACGACAACGACAAGGGGATCGAGCCGACCAACCACCTGTGGCGATGGAGCGGGGCGGGGAACATCTCGGTCTCGCCGTACAAGTCGTTGGACATCCAGGCGTCGTTCAACACGACGCAGGGGCGCATCAACGTCCCGCTCGAGGCGGGCGGTGGCGCATGGTTCTCGCTCTACTTCGGCCAGACGCCGGTGACCGACGCCGAGAAGCTGCGTCGCGGCTACTACTCGGCGCCGCCAGAGGCATTCTGGGGGGCGTTCAAGCAGTACCAGGACGTGAAGCGCACCACCGGGTCGATCCAGTTCAACCATCGCCTCGGGACGTGGCTGTCGCAGCGCCTCATCGTCGGCAACGACTTCACGGGTGAGAACAACGTCAACCAGACGCAGCGGATGGGGCCATTCTTCCGCCAGTTCTTCGGCAACCCCACCGACCAGAACGGGACCAAGCTTACTCGTCGTCGCGAGCTGGCGGTCACCTCGGTCGACTACGCCGCGACGCTGAAGAAGGTCCTCTTCGGCTTCCAGACGTCGACGTCGTTTGGGGCGCAGTACTTCAAGCGCCAGACCTACGCACTGGCAGCGCGCGGTGAAGGGTTCCCGGCGGGCGGACTGACGCTCGTCGACGCCGCGGCCACGACGTTTGGCGGCGAGGACTTCTTCGAGAACTCAACGCTGGGCTTCTACGGCCAGGAACAGTTCAACCTGAACGACCGGATGTACGTGACGGCGGCACTCCGGGTCGACAACAACTCGGCGTTCGGCGAGGACTTCTCGTGGACGACCTACCCGAAGGTTGCCGGGACCTGGGTCATCAACGAGGAGCCGTGGTTCAAGGTGAGCTGGATCAACCAGCTCAAGCTGCGCGCCGCCTACGGCCAGACGGGGCAGCAGCCGGCGGTCAACTCCGCGCTGCGCACCTACTCGGCGACGACCGGCGGCGACGGTGGCTCGGCGGTGACGCCGCAGTCGCTCGGCAACCCGAACCTCAAGCCCGAGCGCGGGACCGAAGTGGAGTTCGGCTTCGACGGCGCCTTCTTCAACGAGCGCCTCAGCGCCGACCTCACGTTCTATCGTCGCAACACGAGCGATGGCATCCTGTCGCAGTCCGTGTCGCCATCGTCGGGATTCTCGGGGTCGCGCTTCATCAACATTGGCGGGATCCAGAGTCAGGGGGTCGAGCTTGCGTCGCGCTTCAACGCGTACTCGAGCAACCGCTTCAATCTCGACTTCGGCTTCAACATCTCGAAGAACGACAACCAGGTCACGGACCTGGGCGACTTGCCGCTGGCGCTGGACCAGAACGGGAACAAGTTCATCCAGGTGGGCGCCCAGCGCCACATTGTCGGGAAGCCGGTGGCTTCGTACTACGACCTCAAGGTTGTGTCGGCCGCCTACGATCCCGTGTCAAAGCGCGCGATCAACATGATGTGCGACGATGGCAAGGGTGGCACCATCGCGTGCCTCACGTCGGCGGGACAGCCTAACGCGCCGCGCGTCTACATCGGCCGGCCCGACCCGAGCCTCGAGGGATCGTTCAACTCGACGTTTACGCTGTATCGTGCGTGGCGCGTGTACGCGCAGTTCGACTTCAAGGGTGGCAATCGCATCCTGAACAACAACGATCGTGCGCGCTGCCAGGTGTTCCAGCAGTGTCTCGGCAACCTCGAGCCGGACAAGTACGATCCGGTCTACGTGGCGCAGATCCAGTCGTCGAACATCCTTCGCCACTGGATCTACCAGGACGCGAGCTTCACGCGCCTGCGCGAAGTCTCGCTCGCCTACACCATGGCGCCCCGCTGGGTGCAACTGGTGGGGGCGCGCACCGGGACGCTCACGTTGTCGGGGCGCAACCTGGCGCTGTGGACGTCGTACGGTGGGACGGATCCGGAGAACTTCTTCTCGCTCGAGCAGTTTGCCCGCACCGAACAGGCGCAGGTGCCACCGCTCGCGCAGGTGATGTTCTCGCTCTCACTCACGTTCTGATCCCTTCCGCCCGACATGCCAGGAGAAATCGCATGAAGACCCATCGCTCCTTTTCGAGCGCGCGGCGGATCGCCCGGACCGGCGCGGCCTTGGTGGCCGCCTCGTTCGGCAGCGGAGTCCTGACTGCGTGCAGCACCCTGCTCGAGGCCGACGCCCCGAGCCGCATCCTCGAGTCGACGCTCCTTGTCCCGTCCAACGCGCCAGTGCTGGTGGCGGGCGCGATTGCCGACTTCGAGTGCGCGTACGGCAACTTCATCCTTACAGGCGCAACGCTCGGTGACGAGTTCTCGGACTCGCAGGCGAATGCCGCCACGTGGGACATCGATCGTCGCACGAACTTCCCGTCCACGTCGCTCTACTCGACTGGCGGCTGCAACGGCTTCGGCACCTACACGCCGGTGTCGACGGCGCGCTTCCAGGCCGACCAGGCGATCAAGCTGCTGGAGAAGTGGACGGACGCCGAGGTCACGGACCGCGCGGCGCTGCTCGCGCGTTCGTCGGCCTACGCCGGCTACTCCTACATCATGATGGGGGAGATGTTCTGTTCGGCGGCCTTCGACCTTGGCCCGGAGATGCAGCCGGCGGCGGTGTTCGCGCTGGCGGAACAGCGGTTCACGAAGGCCATCGACGCGGCGGGCGTTCCGTCCGACGTGAAGAACATGGCGCTGGTCGGCCGTGCCCGCGCGCGCCTGGACCAGGGGAAGAAGGCCGAGGCGGCGGCCGACGCGGCGCTTGTCCCTGACGGCTTCATCTTCAACGCCCGCACCACCGCCGCCGCGACGCGTGCCGAGAACCGCATCTTCCGATTCAACAACACCAACGGGACCGTCACCGTCGATTCACAGTTCCGCAACCAGACCGTGAACGGTGTCGCCGATCCGCGCGTCCCGGTGGTGGATGCGGGGCGTGGCGCGTCGATGCCGTCGGTGCGCCTGTGGTCGCAGCAGAAGTACAAGGCGCTCACCGATCCGCTTCCCATCGCAACGTGGCGCGAGGCCCGTCTCATCCAGGCTGAGGCCGCGGGTGGCCAAACGGCGGTCAACATCATCAACGCGTTGCGCGCCCGTGCGGGGGTGAACCTCCCGCCGTTCCAGTCGACCGACGCGGCGGCGATCGCGGCGCAGGTCCAGGAGGAGCGTCGTCGCGAGCTGTTCCTGGAAGGGCAGCGCCTGTTCGATATCAATCGCTTCAACATTCCGCTCAAGCCGGCGGCTGGTGCGGCGTTCCCGAACGGCGGTGGCACGTACGGCAACAACAAGTGCCTCCCGTTGCCCGACGTGGAGCGACTGAACAACCCGAATATCGGCGGCTGAACCGTACCGGATGGAATGACAGGGGCTCGCATCCGCGAACGTGCGGGTGCGGGCCCTTGTGGCTGCGAGCGCCTGGCGCGGGCAACTTCGCCGGGGTGAACCCGAACTCGAGGTTGGTCATGCATTGCGTGCGGGAATGGCTGGGCATAACGAGGGAGTGCAGCGACGCGCGCAGGACGGCGCGGCACTGGCGCTCCGCATCGCTGGCCGCGGCGCTGCTCGCCGTTACGGCGGGGGGACGCGCCGACCTGGCGCAGCCTGTGGCGCGACCGGCGGCGATCGGGCCGGAGGCGTCGTACGAGCCGGTGGCGCGCGCCCTGTCGGCGTTCATCGAACGCGAGCGCGTGGCGAAGGGGATCCGTGCGCTCAGCGTGGCCCTGGTCGACGACCAGCGCATCGTCTGGTCGGCCGGTTTCGGGGAGGAGGATCCCGCGACGCATCGCGCCGCCGACGCCAACACGGTGTATCGCGTGGGCTCGGTGTCGAAGCTCTTCACCGACCTGGGCGTGATGCAGCTGGTGGAGCGGGGGGCGATCGACCTCGACGCGCCGGTGCAGCGCTACGTGCCGGACTTCGCGCCGCGCAACTCGTCAGGCAAGGCCATCACGCTGCGCCAGTTGATGTCGCACTACTCGGGGCTCGTGCGCGAGCCGCCGGCGGGACACTACTTCGACGACAGCGGGACGTCGCTGGCGGCGACGGTGGCCTCGCTCAACGGGACGTCGCTCGTCTATCCGCCGGAGACGAGGCGCAAGCACTCCAACGCCGGCATTGCGGTGGTAGGGTACGTGCTGGAGCGCCAGGGGAGCCAGCCGTTCGCGACGTACCTCAAGACCAACGTGCTGCAGCGACTCGGGCTCGGCACGAGCGCGTTCGAGCCGGAACCAGCGCTGGTGTCGCGCCTGGCGAAGGGCGAGATGTGGACGCTGCACCAGCGATCGTTCGAGGCGCCGACGTTTCAGCTCGGGATGTCGCCGGCGGGGAGCATGTACAGCACGATGCCCGACCTCGGGCGCTTCATGAGCGTCCTGTTCGCGGGCGGTCGCGGTCCCGGGGGTGACGTGGTGCGCCGCGAGACGCTGGAGTCGATGTGGCGTCCGCAGTTCGCGCGCGCGGGGGCGAGGGAGGGGGCCGGGCTGGGCTTCCAGCTGTCCCGCTTCGAGGGGCGTCGCATGGTGAGCCATGGCGGGGCGATCTACGGTTTTGCAACGGAGCTCGCGGCGCTGCCTGACGAGAAGCTCGGCGTGGCGGTGAGCGCATCCAAGGACGGGATGAACGCACTCACCACGCGCATCGCCGAGGAGGCGTTGCGGCTGATGCTGGCCATGCGACACAAGCGCGCGCTGGCGCCGGTCGTGGTGAACGGCCAGCCGTCGCTGGCGGCGGCGCGGGCCATCGCGGGGACGTACGCACGCGGCACGACGGTGGTGGACGTGGTGTCGCGCGACTCGACGGTGACGCTGTCGTCGACGGCGATCGACCACCCGATGGGGCTGCGGACGTGGCGCGGCGACACGCTGATCGCCGACGACGGGATGTCGTATGGGACGCGCGTCTGGCGTCGCGGCAGCGCGCTGATGATCGACGGCGTGGCCTACGCGCGGCGTGCAGGGACGAAGGGACTTCCCGCGCTGCCGCCGGTCGCGTGGCGCGGGCTGGTGGGTGAGTACGGATGGGACCACAACGTCCTGTACGTTCTCGAGAAGGGCGGGCGCCTCACGGCGCTGATCGAGTGGTTCTTCGAGTACCCGCTCACGCGCATCTCGGACGACGTGTACGCCCTCCCTAACAGCGGATTGTATGCGGGAGAGCGATTGGTCTTCACGCGTGATGCGAAGGGGCGCGCCACGCAGGTGGTCGCGGCGAGCGTGACGTTCAAGCGCCGGACGTGGGTGGGTGAGGATGGCGATGTCTTCCGCATCACCCCCGAGCGCCCGGTGGACGAGCTTCGCGCCGCGGCGCTCGCCGCATCGCCGCCGGTGGAGCAGGGGACGTTCCGCGCCAGCGACCTGGTGGAGCTCGTGCAGTTGGACTCGACCATCCGGCTCGACGTTCGTTATGCGACCGACCGCAACTTCCTGAGCGTCCCGGTCTACACGCAGGCGCGCGCCTTCCTGCAGCGCCCCGCGGCCGAAGCGCTGGCGCGCGCGCACCAGCGGCTCAAGGCGTCAGGCTACGGCCTCCTGATCCACGACGGATACCGGCCGTGGTACGTGACGAAGATGTTCTGGGACGGGACCCCCGTCGACAAGCACCAGTTCGTCGCCGATCCGAGCCGCGGCTCGCGACACAACCGCGGCTGTGCGGTCGACCTCACGATGTACGACCTGCGCACGGGGGAGCCGGTGGTCACCACGGGCGGCTACGACGAGATGTCGGACCGCTCGTATCCCGAGTATCCGGGCGGGACGTCCCGGCAGCGTGCGCTGCGCGAGATCCTGCGCGCCGCCATGGAGGCGGAGGGATTCCGCGTGTACGAAGCCGAATGGTGGCACTTCGACTACAAGGATTGGCAGCTGTATCGCGTGGGGAACCAGCGGTTCGAGGAGTTCGCCGGTTCGCGTTAGGCCCGGGCACGGCTACCGCGCGCCCCGCACCGGCATGGTGTGCGGGGCGCGCGTGCAGCTCGCGCCCGGCTGGGCGGCGACCATCGACGTGATGCCCGCTAGAATGCCAGCATCTGCGTGAACTTCACGATCAGCGCGCGCCCGGGGATCGGTGCGTCGGGGGTGATGATCCGCTGGTCGTTGTAGACGATGAAGAGGTCGCTGAGCGGATGGTGGATCAGGTTGAAGCGCACGTTCGCGTTGAACTGCTTCGTCACCTCGTCGTACTGTGACAGCGCGTCGATGAACATGTTCGTCGTGAACGAGTAGTTCACCTTCGCCGTGAGCAGGTTGTTGACGAACGCCACGTTGGGGCGGTCGAGCTGCGCCGAGGTACGCTGCATCCCGAGCGTGGCCCGCATGCGATACCCAGCGCGCAGGGTGACCGAGCCGTTGATGGTGCGCTGCGTCCCGGAGTAGAGCCCACCCCAGATGATGCGCGTGTCGGTGGAGATGGGGCGGCTCTGGTCGCTCACGATGTACACCTGCCAGTCGGTCCAGCCGTAGCCGCCGGGGGCGAGCGGCTCGGCCATCTTCGCGTTTGGCCGCAGCGGCGCCGTGAGTCGGTTGAACCTGGGGTTTGCCGAGAGTTCGATGACGGCGCCGTTGTTGAAGAAGGCAGACCAGCCGGTGTGCAGGTTCTTCGACACCATGTCGCCCGTCTTCAGGTCTTCCTGGTAGTCCCACACCACGTGCGGGTGGAACTCGCGGATGGTGTGTGCGCGGAGCCACGCGGAGCGTGGGCGCAGCCCGGTATCGAGGATGTACTTGCGGACGTCGGTGCGTCGATAGTACCCGAGGTCGTTCTGGAAACCGGGGCCGAGTTGCATGACGCCCCCCTTCACGTGCAGGAAGTTCCCTTCGCGATTGATGGTTGAGCGCCAGGCGTAGCCGCCATCGGCGCCGTTCGTGGCGTCGGTGCGGACGGCGTAGGAGTTCCAGTCCAGCGTGCGAAAGAGGCGCAGGTTGTTGTCGATGCCGTACACACGGTTGAAGTAGTCGCCGCGCTGGCGCACGATGCCGGTGTCGGGGCCGCCGAGGTTGATGCGTTGCATGGCGAAGAACCCGAGGTCGTTGCCGATGCGCCCGAGGTTCTGGCGGAAGCGGAAGACGCTGGAGTTGGCGCGCGGGTTGCGGTCGTCGCCTCGTTCGTTGATGGACAGGATGCCGAGCCGCGATGACTCGGTGAGCTTCCCCGTCAGCCGCAATCCGCCGTCGATCGGCACCTGGACGCCGGCACCCGAGAGCCCGATGCGGCGCGAGAAGAAGAGGAGGTTGTCCTCGTCCGGCGTCGGGACGGTGTTCACGCGGTTGTTGCGCGCGGCATCGCCGATGTAGAACACGCCCGAGTTCTCGAGAAAGAAGTCGCGCTTCTCCGGGAGGAAGAGGGAGAACTGCGTGAGGTTCACCTGCTGCTCGTCGGCCTCGGCCTGGCCGAAGTCGGGGTTGAGCGTGACGTCGAGCGTGAGCCCGGGGGTGAGCGCCGCCTTGATGTCGGCGCCGACGTTCAGGTCGTTCGAGAATCGCGGCGCGGGGGCCGCCGTGGTGCCGAGCGGTCGCACGGTGGTTTCGGCGAGGTAGGGCTTCACGCGCAGGTCGCGACCGGCGCTCCCCACGCGCAGCCCGACCAGGTTCCCGGCGAGCGAGACGCGATTGAGGTTGAAGGCGCGCGGGACCGCCGACCAGAAGACCACCTCGTTCTTGCGGCGAATGTGGCGCGAGAAGTTCACTCCCCACGGCTGCTGCGATGCCTTGTCGAAGCGCAGGGCACGAAACGGGATGCGGAACTCCGCGGTCCAGCCGTCGTCCACCTGTCGCGTGCGCACCTCCCAGACGGCATCCCAGCTCTGGTTCACCTCGCGCCCTTCGAGTGCTACCTGCCGGTCGTGGCGCGCCCCCTCGACGTTGGTGCTGAAGACGTAGCCGTTGCGCCGGTCCCCAAAGGTGTCGAGCAGGACCTCGAAGTCGTCCTGGTCCTCTTCCTTGAAGTCCTTCTTGATGTCGGTGACGATCGGCCGGCCCGGCTGCGAGTCGTGCAGGTGTGCGGCGATGTAGAGGTAGTCGTCGTCGAAGGCGACCCAGACTTCCGTTCGCTCGGTGGCGGGCTCCCCGTTGAGTGGTTCGCTCTGGACGAAGTCGGAGGAGGGGGCGTTGTTGCGCCACGTGTCGTCGTCGAGCGTTCCGTCGATGCGGATCGCGCCGGCGGTTGGGACGGCGACCAGCTCTCGGCGCCCGTCGCGCGCGGTGCGATCGGACGTGCGCTCGGACGTGCGCTCGGACGTGCGATCGGCGGTGCGGCCGGTCGTGTGAGGCGCGGTCGACGGTCGCGCGCGATCGGGTGGCGTGGGGGCCGCGCGTTGCGCCTGGACGGGCGTGGGTGCGGCTGCCGCGACGGCGAGCGTGACGGCGAGCGTTGTGGCGAGCGTTGTGGCGAACGTTGCGGCGAACGCGGCGGCGACGCTCGCCGTCACGAGCAAATGGCGGGACTGGTGTGCAGCAATCACGTCGACCGGCGGCGTGGATGGTGGGCTTCGGGGGAGCTCCGAAACTACGCGTTTCCGGGTGGGATCGCTCGGTCTTGATGCTGCGTTAGCGTGGGCGTTGCGCGCGCGGGCGTTGCACGCGCGGGCGTTGAGCGCGTGGGCGTTGAGCGCGCGGGCTGCGGGCGCGGCGGCGCGGGTCACTGCGGCACGCCGCGGCTCGCCGGTGCTCCGGCGACCATTCGTCAGTGGAAGTCGTGGCTGCGGGCCCACGCCTCGCCCGCGTCGGCCTTGAGGGGGGTGAACTGCTCGCCGCGCAGGTTGACGACGTTGCTCTCGACCTGGAGCGTTCCGCGGACGAGGAGGAGTGGGGAGGTGGAGATCATCAACGCCTGGCGTTCGAAGCGCTTGGGGGTGACGACGACGTTGAGGATCCCGGTTTCGTCTTCCAGCGAGAGGAAGACGAAGCCCTTGGCGGTTCCTGGGCGCTGGCGGCAGATCACGAGCCCGGCGTGGGCGACGCGTTCGCCGTCCCGTCCGTGTTGTTGCAGCTCGCGGGATGTGCGGACGCCGTTGGGGTGGAGGAGCTTTCGCAGGTGGCGCATCGGGTGGCCGTTGAGCGAGAGCCCGGTCAGGCGATAGTCGGCGTCGGTGGTCTCGAGGCGGGACATAGCGGGGAGTGGGGGGCGCGTGGGGCGCGGTCGCGATGGGGCGAGGGGGCCGGCGTCGCCGCGCAGCGCCTCGAGGACACGCCAGAGGGCGACGCGCCGGCGCTCAGCGGGCGGGACATCGGGGACCATGGTGTCGAAGGCACCGGCCTCGGCGAGGGCGCGAAGCGCGCGCTGGTCGAGCCCTGCGCGCTGGATGACGTCGGGGATGTCGTGGAAGGGGCCCTGCTCGAGGGCGCGTTCGAGCTTCTCGCGGGCGGCGGCGCCGAGTCCGTGCACGAGGCGGAGGCCGAGACGAACGGCGGGCGCCGCACTCCCATCTCTCGTCGCCTGCCTCCTGTCGCGCCGCTCGTCAGGCCTGTCGGCATGCCGGTCATCGAGTGTCCCGTCGGGTGTCCCGTCCTGCCTAACGCGAATCGCCACCTCCACGCCCACCGGCACCACCACCTTCCCGTTCCGCAGTTCCAGCGCGTGGTCCCAGGCCGAGCGCGTGAGGTCGACCGGGCGCACCTCCACGCCATGCCGCTTCGCATCCTCGATCAGCGTCCCCACCGAGTAGAAGCCCATCGGCTGTGCGTTGAGGATCGCCGCCGTGAACTCGGGGGCGTAGTAGTGGCGCAGGTACGCCGACGCGTAGACGATGAGCGCGAAGCTCGCCGAGTGCGACTCGGGGAAGCCGTAGTCGGCAAAGGCGTTGATCTGGTTGTAGATCCGGCGTGCGACATCCTCGGGGATCCCGTTGCGCGCCATTCCGGTGATGAGCTTCTCGCAGATGGCCGCCATCCGTTCGCGCGAGCGCTTGTGCCCCATCGCCCGGCGCAGGATGTCGGCCTCTCCCGGCGTGAACCCCGCCGCGGCGATCGCCACCTGCATCCCCTGCTCCTGGAAGAGCGGGATGCCTAACGTGCGCTTGAGGATCGGCTCCACCGCGGGGTGCGGATAGGTCACCGGTTCCTCGCCCGCGCGCCGCCGCAGGTACGGGTGCACCATCTCCCCCTGGATCGGCCCCGGGCGGATGAGCGCGACCTCCACCACGAGGTCATAGAAGCAGCGCGGCTTGAGGCGCGGGAGCGTGTTCATCTGCGCCCGGCTCTCCACCTGGAAGACGCCGATCGTGTCGGCCGCGCACAGGTCGTCGTACACCGCCTGGTCCGTCATGTCGAGCTGCCCGAGGTCGAGCGTGACCCCGCGGGCGGCGCGGATGTACTTGAGGCAGTCCTGCAGCACCGTCAGCATCCCCAGGCCTAACAAGTCGATCTTGACCAATCCCACCGGGTCGAGGTCGTCGCGCTCCCACTGGATCACCGTGCGGTTCGGCATCGACGCCGGCTCGATCGGGACCACCGTGCGCAACGGTTCGGCGGTGAGGACGAAGCCGCCGACGTGGATGGAGCGGTGGCGCGGCGCCTGGTGCAGCCCCTCGACGATGTCGGGGAGGACGTGCACCCGGCGGTCGTTGGGATCGAGCCCGGCCTGCGCGAAGATGGTGGAGGCGAGCGGGGAGGCGGGGTCGGCGGCCGTGTCCCGGGAAGTGCCTAACGACCTCCCCTCCGCCTCCAGGCGATCCACCAACGACTGGTTGCGGGTGTTCTGCTGCAGCGTGACCTGCGCGTTGGCGTTGCCGAACGGTTCATAGCCCTTCGAGTGGCGCGCCCCTCCGGGCCGGGCCGACGCCGCATCCAAGGGCGCCCCTCCATCCGCCTGGTCTCCAGCGTTGCCAGCGCCGCTGTCGTTCGTGCCGCTGTCGTTCGTGCCGCTGTCGCCGACGCGCGTCCGGCCGCCGGAATCCCATTCATGCTTCCGCCGCTTTGCCAACTCCGGGCGCCCGCTTCGCGCCGCTGCCTCTCGCGCCAGTCGATGCGCGTTCTCCCGCGCGTCCCCCCGCGCGTCCCCCCGCGCATTCCCCCGCGCGTCCTCTCCCGCGCTACGCTCCGGCGCACTCCCGTCTCCCCCCAGCCTTCGCTGGGGCAAGCTTTCCCGTCTCCCGTCCCGCTCTTCCCGCCCTTCGCCCCCCAGCCCGCGCCGGTGCGCCGCCTTCTCCTCCCGCATCCGCGTCGTCGCCTCCGTCCCCCGCACCATCCCCTGGCCCATGCGCTCCGCCAGCAGCCGTTCGGCACTCCACTCGTCGCGCTGCCTGCGCGGGTCGTCGGGAATCCCCGGGCGGTCGCTCTGCGGGTCGAGGTCGTACTCGCGCGCCAGCATGTCGGCCGGCGCCGCCCCTCCCCGCAACGCCTCCGCGGTCGCCTTCGCCGAAAACCGGTCGCTGAGGGCGCTGAGCACGTCGGCCTGCTGCACCGAGAACCCCAAAACACGCGCAGCATCACGCACCGCCGAGCGGCCGCGATAGGTGATCTGCTCGCAGACCATCGCCGCGTGCTCGCGCCCGTACCGTGCATAGACGTACTGCAGCACCTGTTCGCGGTCGCGGTGCGCGAAGTCGATGTCGATGTCCGGGGCCTCCTGGCGCTCGTCGCTCAGGAAACGCTCGAAGAGGAGTTCGAGCCGGATCGGGTCCACCGCGGTGATCCCGAGGCAGTAGCACACGGCGGAATTCGCCGCCGAGCCGCGCCCCTGGCACAGCACCCCCGTGCGATGGGCGAAACGGACGATGTCCCACACGATCAGGAAGTAGCCGGCGAGCCCCAGGCGCCGGATCGTGTCGAGTTCATGCGCCACCTGCGCCCGGTGCTTGTCGGTGCACTGCTCGCCCCAGCGTTCGCGGATTCCCTGCTCGACCAGTCGCGCGAGGTATTCATCGGCGCTCACCCCCGGCGGGAGCGGAAAGGTCGGGAGCGTGGGGCGCAGGTCCTCCAGCCGGAACGTGCATCGCTCGGCGATTGCCAGCGATGCGCGCAGCCCGGCGTCGTCGCCGCGCCAACGGCGTTGCAGCTGCTGGCGCCCCTTCAGGTACCACTCTCCGTTGGGGCGCAAGCGCTGGCCCATCGTGTCGAGCGTCCGCTCGTGGCGCAGCGCCGAGAGGACGTCGTGGACCACCCGCCCCGTGGGAAGGGCGTAGTGCACGTCGTTCGTCACCACCCACGGGATCCCCAGCGACTTGGCGAGGGGGATCAGGTGGCGGACGAGGGCCCGTTCCTCGGGGAGGTGATGATCCCATACCTCGATGGCGAGGCGCCCCTCGAAGAGGTCGAGGAGTGTGGCGGCCGCCTCGCACGCCCCGTCCACATCGCCAGCTGCAATCCGCGAGGGGATCCACCCGCGCGGGCATCCGGTGAGGGCAAAGATCCCGTCGGTGTGGGCGGCGAGCGTGTCGAGCGAGACTCGCGGCTCCCCGCGCGGGTTGTCCATCCGCCCCCGCGTGATGAGCGAGGCGATGTTGCCATACCCCGTGCGCGACTCGGCCAGGAGAACCAGGTGTGATGGGAGGCCGTCGATGTCGAGCGTGAGTTCGCAGCCGAGGATCCCGCCGATCCCCGCCTCACGTGCCGCCTGGGCAAAGCGGACCGCGCCGCCCAGGTCGTCGTGGTCGGTGAGGGCGAGCGCCGGCATGCCTAACGCCTTGGCCCGCGCGACCAGCGCCTCGGGTTCGGAGGCACCGTCGAGCAGCGAGAAGACGGAGTGGCAGTGCAGTTCGGTATACGGCAGAAGACGAGAAGACGAGAAGACGAGAAGACGAGAGGCCTGCCCCAGCGAAGGCTGGGGACGAGTCCTACGGGGGGTCAGTCGTACCAGCCGTGGATGAACCAGGCGTTGTCGGAGGCGGTGCAATCGCGGTAAAGGACGAGATGGCTGGTCCCCGTGGTGTCCTCGCAGCGCCAGTAGTCGCGGGCGTAGCCCGATTCCCACCAGTCGCCGGTGAGGCGTTCGGGGCCAATGGCGCGGGCCACGGTGATCACCTGCTGGCGCCACCGGATGGCGCGCGGCGGGCTCGTCGCGCGGCCGTCGGCGGTGCGGACCTCGGCGCGTTCCGGCGTCTCCAGTTGACGCAGCGCTGGCGCGCGCAGGAGCGACGGGGGAAGCGCTCGCGCGGCCAGGCGTGGCATGGCGCCGGGGGCGCCTTCGCGCACGAGGGTGAGCGCCCGGGTGCCTAACGCTTCGCGCGCAGGGTCCGCGTCCCGTGCCGGTGGGCGCTCGGCCGCTGCGATGGCGTGTGCGGAGATTGCCGGGGACGACGAACGCGCCAGCCCTCCTCGCCCGTCGCCCCCCCTCGCGCCGCTCCCGTCCCCCATCGGATCCTCCACCCGTTCCCATTCCCCGGCGCGCTCGGGCCGGTGCGTGTCGCGCAGCACCGGGCGCACGATGGCTCCCGTGCCTAACGTTGCACGCAGGCGGGCGAAGGCGGCATCGGCGGCGGCGGGGTCGCGCCAGGCCGGGTCGAGCAACTCGCCCTGGGCACCGTGCAGCGGCGCCGTGGCGGTGATGGCCACCGTTACCGCGCAGACCGGGGCATCGAGGCGCCACTCCTCCAGGAGTGCACGGCATCGCTCGAGGAGCGGGACCACGCGGGCCAAGGGGCGCGGGAGGCGCACCTCGCGCGTGATCGTGTGGGCGCGGGTGGCGGTCGGGAGCGCCCCGCGTGCGTCGTCGAGGGCCAGGGTGATGGCCACCACTGCGGCCGAGCGCCCGTCATGCACCAGGTCCTGCACCAAACGATCGAGAGCAGCTCGCACGAGGAAGAGGATCGGTTCCACCGAGGGGACGCTGGGCGACAGCTCGGCGACGACGGCGCGCGGGGCGTCGAGGCGGGCGAGCACCGGGCGCCGGCGATCCTCGCCGCGCGCCAGGCGCCACGCCGCCACGCCTTCCTCGCCCCAGCGTCGTTCCACGTCCTCGACGGTGAGCGCGGCAAGGGCCCCCACGGTGCGCAGCCCAAGCGCCTGCAGCGTCTCGCGCAACTCTTCATCCATCGGGACCAGGCCGAGGGGGGCTGGGGCGAGGTAGGCAGCGCAACCATCGGGTGGAACGATGACGATTCCCTCGTCCATGGGTGCGTCCTCGGCGCTCGCGCGTCGCGGGCGCCGCGGGTTGTCGTGCGAGTTGTCGTGCGGGTTGTCGCGCGGGTTGTCGCGCGAACGCCTGGCTGGTGTCGTGGGGCTGGTGGGGGAGGCCCACGTGGCGGCGCGGGCGGCGACGCACGAGTCGGCGATCCCGACGCGTGCTCCTGGGTGCCAGCGGCGGGCGAGGGCGAGGAGGCGGCGGGCCAGCGCACGTTCGCCGCCTAACGCTTCGAGCCCACTGGCGCCGATCCACCAGGTGCCGGGGCTACCGGCGACCGGGGTCACTTGCGGGCTTGCCTGCACGAAGGCGGCCGTGGCCCGTGTCACGGCACGCGTGAGTGCGTCCTCGTCCCAATGGGCCACCCGGAGTGTCGCGCAGCGCGAGCGTGCTTCGGCGATCGTCATTCCGGCCCGGATGCGGGCGTCGCCGGCTGCTGCCGTGGCGGCGCGCACGCGCTGGCCATCGAGGAGGACGATGGGGAGGGCGTCCCAGTGGGGGGCGGGCGGCGTGGGGAGGGGCCCGCCAGGCGCACCAGTGCCGCCAGGCGCACCAGTGCCGCCAGGTGCACCAGTGCCGCCAGGTGCACCAGGCCCGCGCGGCGCATGAGGCCTGTGCGGCGCACCAAGCCTGGGCGACGCACTGAGGCCGTCAGATGCAAGCATCGTCGGTGCCCGGGCGGCGGGATTCGCGGTGGGGTTTGCCGCTGGCGTCGGTTGGGGCGTTGGCCAGGGGGCGTTGGTGTTGGTGTTGGCGTTGGCGTTGGCGTTGGGGATGGGCGTGTTGGGGATGGGCGTGTTGGGGATGGGGGGTGTCATCCTCCCACCCGTCGTATCCACGGCGGGGGGCGAGGAGGAACTCGTCGCGGGCGATGGCCGGCTCGGCGCATCGGCGCTTGTGCGCGAGGGTGGCACCAGTGGTGCTTGCGGCACCTGCGGCACCTGCGGCACCTGCGGCACCTGCGGCACCTGCGGTACCTGCGGCACCTGCGGCACCTGCGGTACCTGCGGCACCTGCGATACCCGCGGCACCTGCTGTTCTGGTGTTGTCTGGTGTGTTGGGAGGCGTGGCGGGGTGGCGGTGCGTCGCGGGATCACCACGTCCTCCACTCCCATGGGGAGGAGGAGTTGTTCGTCGGACCCCGGGGGCGTCAGGAGCGGTCCGTTCCCCGCGGCGATTGCGTGTTGCCACGCCGCGCCGATCGGGAACCTGGGGATGCGCACACATGCGACGCGCCACTTCGATTGCACAGCCAACCTCCACGAGATGATGCGTTCCGCCCTTCTCGACCGTCACCTGCAACACGAGCGGGGTACGAAGCGCCCCGCTTTCGCCTGGGACATGGTGCGCGCCGTGGTCATCGAGGACTGGGCGTGCGGGCTCCGCCGTTCGTCCTGTTCGCGTGCGCGAGGGTTCTTGCGAAGGTTCTTGCGAGGGTGCTCGGGATGGCTCTCGCGAGGGAGGGCGCGTTGGTTCCCGCCATGGCGGTCGTCCCGGCGGGATGGGTGATCCATCGCGCGTGCGGTGGGCGTGCACGCGCAGGCGGACGGCGCCTCCAACGGCAGCGCGTCCACTCGGAGCGCGCCCGCCTGCCGCGCGCCCACCCGCCGCGCGCCCACCCGCAGCGTGCCCACCCGCCGCGCGCCCGTCCGCAACGCCGCGGTCGGAGGCGTGGCCGCCTTCGAGGGGCTCCTCGTCGCGCAGCATCACGAAGGCGGCATTGCCTTCGCGCGCCAGGCGGGTGAGGCGCACCGCGACGCCGTGCGAAAGCGAACCGCTTCCATCGAGGATCACCAACCCGAAGGCCCCGCTGCGCAGGAGGACATCGGCGCACCAGGGGCCGTGCGCCACCGCGGAGGCCGGCGTGGTGCGGCTGGCCAGCGGCGGGCGCACGATCCAGAGGCGTTCCGTCGTCGCCAGGGCGGCCCAGTCGGCCGGGGCCAGGGTGCGTGCGGCGTCCACGTATGCAACCCATCGTTTGTCCGCGAGCGCCTGGGCGACGATCTCGCGCACCAGCGTCGTCTTGCCGCTCCCGCGCCTCCCCACGATCTCCGTCAACCGCCCCAGGGGGAGCCCGCCGTCCGACAGCACGGCATCGAGCGCCGCGATTCCCGTCGGCATCCCGGTGGGAATCCCGTTCCCGGGGCGCGGGGGTGGGGCGATGACGGCCGCGAGTTGCTGGCGGAGGGTGGCGAGAGACGTCATGGACGAGAAGCCTGCTCCAGCGAAGGCTGGGGATGAAAAGCCTGCCCCAGCGAGGGCCGGGGACGGGGAGTGCCTAACGCGGATGTCCGGGAAGGAACTGCGGAAACCGAACAAAGACCGAAGTTCAAGGGGACAGCGATCCGCCCCGCGACGCGGAACATGGTCGGAACTCGTCAGGTCACGGGGGGAAGGGAGGGCGGCGCGCGGAGGTGTCCGTGCGTGCCGGCGGCGCACCGGCACGCAACGGTTTGCAATAGCACACGATCCGCTCGGACTCGGTGAAGCCCAACGCCTGGTGGGCCGCCTGGCTGGCGGCGTTGTCGAGCAGGGTGTCGGAGGCAAACTCGCGACAGCCTTGCGCCTGCGCCCATTGCTCCGCCGCCTGCACCAGCGCGCGCCCGATCCCGCGCCGGCGCCATGCCGGGGCGACGTACCACCCTTCGAGGTAGCCGATCCGGTCGGTCTCGCACCCTTCCGCATAGCTGCGGATGGAGAGTTCGACGAAGCCGACCACGTCACCCTCCAGCTCGGCGACCAGGCATGCGGCCGGGGCCTCGGCGGACCAGAAGAAGCGTTCGATCTCCATCGCATGTTCCTCGGCGGGGCCTTCGGGCCAGAGGGCCGTGCGCAAGGCGCACCAGGTGGTGGCGTCGGCGCGGATGACGGGGCGGATCATGCGAGCGGGGCGAGGTGACGGGTGAAATTTGCGGCTGGCGGATACGGCGGCCTTATATGCTACCCGGATCGTCGGCCGACGGGCCATAGATCCCGGGGAGCAGGACATCCTGCAGGCGAAGGTAGACCGAGAACTGCCCGCGGTGGTGCACCAGGTGGTTCAGCACCCAGGTCCGGGCGACGCCGATGCGCGGGCTGGTGAAGACGCGCTGGCCGCCCATCAGCATCGTCCAGGGGAGTTGGTATTCCTCATCGGTCATCGTGGCCAGGACCGCTCGTGCCTCGGTCGCGTTCCGGTCGAGGAGGGCGACGAGGGCATCGACCGACTCGAAGGCCGGCGACGTGTAGGGCGGGCCGCCCACGGGGGCGATGTCGAGTTCCGCCAGTTGCAACATCGTCCCGCCCCACGACGGGATTTCCGCGAGGTGGCAGGCCAGCTGGCCGAGTGCCATCGACTTGGGATGCGGTTTCCAGCTGGCGGCGGCGGCCGGGGTGCGCTCGAGGAGCCTGCGCGTGATGGCGATTTCCTGGTCGAACTCGGCGACGAGGGCGGTGGCGATGGCGGTGGACATGGTGGTGAGCTGGTGTGAGCTGGTGTGAGCTGGTGGTGAGTGTGGAACGAGGTGGAGCGTGCGATGGTGGGAATGCGGGGAGGGTCGGTTCTCCCCGTCAGAGCCCCAGGTCGAACTGGGGGGCGGGGGGCGCGACGTATGCTGGCCCCCTCTCCATGACGGGGAGCGGGGAGCGGGAGGAGATGCGGCTGACGGGGATGGGGGCGTTGTCCCAGACGGAACCGGCGCGTGCGGGCCCCGATGGGGTGTAGCGGCCGGCGTCCCATGCTTCGGTGGAGGCTGGGCTGGTTGCAGCTGTCGGTGTTGCAGCTGCCGACGGCTCGCCGGGGGCACGGGGGGCAGCGGCTCCTTCGAAGGCGCGCTCCTCGGGGGAGCCGTAGCGGATCCCGGCCTTGCGGCAGGCGCGCTTGAGGAACTGGCGCAGCCCGTCACGATAGCGGTCGGCGATCTGGAAGTGGTTGCCGTACGCCTTGCGGTAGCGTGGGGCGAGGTCGGGGAACTCCTCGTCGAGCCATGGGAGATAGCGGCGGCGCGAGGTGACGCGCAGCCGCAATGCGCAGGCGTTGATGTGCGAGGCGCCGTGGGCGGCGACCTGCCTGACGAGTGCCTCGAGGGCATCGGGGCGATCGGTGATCCCCGGGAGGACGGGCATGATGTTGATCCCCACGTCGATCCCGGCATCGTGCAGGCGGCGCAGGGCGCGCAGGCGCGACTCGGGGGTTGGGGCGCGCGGCTCGATGCGGCGGGCGAGGTCGCGATCGAGCGTGATGAGGGAGAGGTGGATGGTGAGGCGCGAACGCCGGGCGATGCGCGACAGGAGGTCGATGTCGCGGGTGATGAGCGGGCTCTTGGTGATGATCACCAGGCGCAAGCGCTTGAGCTCGGCCAGGGTTTCGAGGAGCTGGCGCGTGACGCGAAAGTGGCGCTCGGCCGGTTGGTACGGGTCGGTGGCGGTCCCGATGACGATCGGTTCCGCGTGCCGCACCGCGCCTAACGACTTCCGGCTTCCCTGCAGCGTGCGGCGCAGCACCTGGGCGGCGTTGCGCTTGACGAAGATGCGCCGCTCGAAGGCGAGCCACGGCGGCAGCTCCTCGAGTTCCTCCCCGGAAGTTTCGGAGGAGGAGTCCGGAACCGGCACGCGATCAGCGTCGGCCGGCAGCGACTCGCCGCTGGCGAGGAACCGTGTCCCCTCGCTCCCGGCGCCGAGCACGAGGGGGAGTTCCTCGTCCGCGTCCCGCCTGTCGTCACCCGTCCCACGTGTTGCCCGTTCCATGACGAACCGATGGGCATAGCGTGCATAGCAGTACGTGCAGCCAAAGGCACAGCCGATGTAGGGGTTGATCGACCAGAAGGGCATCCCGGTGCTTTCGGGGCTGTTGAGGACCCCGGTGGCGATGGTGCCGTAGTAGCGAATGTCCTTCTGGCTTCCGACCACCGGATGCCGAGGGGGCGAGGCCAGTTCAGCGAGTGGGAGCGTCGGCTGGAGCGCGTCGGTCCCTTGGGAGTATGCCTGCGCGGATTGCGCGTCCTGCTGTGCCTGTCGCATGTGCCACCTGTGCCGTTGGGGGACTAGCCCCGGGGCGATGACAGATACCGAAGAAAGACCGAAAACGCAAGAAGAACGGCGAGGGAGGAGAGAGGGGGGAGGCAGGAGAAAGACGGCAAGTCGTTGGGTGACGGCCGCTTGAGGGGGGTGGGCTCATGTGAGGGCGCGCGCGCGGCACGCCCCGGACACGTGGAGGACACGCGCCGGACACGTACAGGACGCGCACCTGGTGGCGCGGCGGTGGCGCGCGCCTGTGCGATAAGGCGTCATCCGGGCGGGCGCCCTCCCTCGGGTATGCCTCCGCGCCCCGCATGCCTAACGAAACAGAACCGCTCGTCGCCCACGACGGCCTTCTGCAACGTCCTACACGCACACTGCATCACCGCCCTGTCCGTGCCCGCCAGCCGCACACCCCCACCCAAACGCAAGAAAACGAGAGTCCACGCCCTCATCCCCGGACAGGCTTCTCGTCCCCAGCCTTCGCTGGGGCATGCTTCTGCCCTACTGCACCGGCGCCCGGTGCGTCGTGAACCACCCCTGCAGCGTCGTCAACTTGGCCGCTTCGTGGCTGGGGTAACGGCGGATGCCGTGCGGCTCGCCGGGGACGCGCACCAGCACCGACTCCACGCCGCGCATCTTGAGCGCCTTGTAGTACTGCTCGCTCTCCGACATCGGCGTGCGAAAGTCCTCTTCCCCCGTCATGATCAGCGTCGGCGTCTTCACGTTCTTCACCACGCTCAGCAGCGAACGCTTGTCGTAGTTCTCGGGGAAGTCCCAGGGGAAGCCGGGAAACCAGTTGTTGACGGACGATGGCGCCATGTCGGCGGTGAGCGAGAACGACTCCCAGTTGATCACGGGATAGAAGGCCAGCGCGGCGCGGAAGCGATCGGTGTGGCCAATCATCCACGCGGTGAGGACGCCGCCACCGCTCCCGCCGG